>LQAA01000013.1 GCA_001577715.1 Candidatus Adiutrix intracellularis
GCGGTTACTTCTCGGTGGTTACCGCTGAGTAGGACTTCCGGGGCTTTTAGACCGCGAAATTCCTGCGGCCGGGTATAGTGGGGATATTCCAGAAGGCCCGCCTCATGACTTTCTTCATCAGCGGACCTTTCCTGGCCCATAAAACCGGGGACAAGGCGAGCTACGGCTTCAATTATGACCATAGCTGGTATTTCTCCTCCGTTCACTACATAATCACCAATGGATATTTCTTCATCTACTAATAAATCGATAATCCGCTGATCCAGTCCTTCATAGCGGCCACAAATCAAGAGCAGCCTTTTTTTAGCCTTGAGTTCCTTGACTTTACTCTGGGTCAGCCGGCTGCCCGAGGGGCTTAGATAAATACGCCAGGGTGGAGGGTCGCCGACTGAAGCTGTCTCAATTGCTCTGGCTAGGGGTTCCGGGGTTAGAATCATACCGGGTCCACCGCCGTAGGGGCGGTCATCGCAGGTTCGGTGTCGATCCGAAGCAAAGTCTCGGGGTGTACTCAGACTAATCGTAATTATTTTTCGGTCTAAAGCTTTGGCTAGTAGCGACTCCGAGAGAAAGGAAGTGAAGATGCCAGGGAATAGGGTGATAATGTCAAAGTGCATACTGGAGGTCAGACCTTAACTAAAAATTCCGCGCCGATTTAGGCAGTGGAGAATGATGAAACTAGGTAGGGCTAGAGCGGTGGCTAACAAATAGAAGCCTGGCCAGGAAAGAGTTTCCGCTAAATAACCGGCTGGGGCTGACATTAACGTACCGGGTAGAGTCATAAATGACGACAGGAGTGCATACTGGGCGGCGCTGAAACGACGAGTAGTCTGGTTAGTCATGAAAGCCACAAAGGCGGTGGAGCCGGCGCCGGCGGCTAGATTTTCCTGGCTTACTACTAGGCCCAGGGCGGCCGGATGAACCGGTAGATAATAAAGAATAGCGAAGCCCATAGTGCTGACCATTTGCAACAGACCAAAAAGCCATAAACTTTTTTTCAGCCCCAGACGTACCCCGATCCAAGCCCCCCCGGCTACTCCGGTCAGAGTGGCCAGGAAACCGAAAATTTTGCTTACCGTGCCAATGGTCTGCTTATTGTAACCTAGTTCAAGGTAATAGACCGTATTGAGAGTAGTGGCCAGTTGGTCGCCAAATTTGTAGAAAAAAATGAAAAGTAAAATTATTATCGCAGATGGGCGTCTAAAAAAAATTACTATAGGCTGAACTATTACTTCACATAATCGGGCCGGGCCGGGCCGAGTTAGATCCGGTTCCGGGCTGAAGATTAGGGTCAAAGGGCCGGCTAGCATCAATAGAGCCACCAGTCGGTAGACTAGAGGCAGGCCTACCGGCTCAGCGGCTATTAGACCACCGCCACCCACGGTTAGCATCCCCAGACGATAACCCCAGATATAGGCAGCCGAACCGGCGATTAATTCGTCGTCGGCCAAGTCTTCCCGGCGATAGGCGTCTACCACTACATCTTGAGTGGCAGAAGCGAGGGTGATAAAGAAACCTAAGATGCAAATAGCTAAAATATCAGTTGGTTTAAATAAAGATAAGGTCAGTAAGCCAGTCGTTACCGCCGACTGGCTAAGTAAAAGCCAGCCTCGTCGGCGACCCAAAGTGGCGAAGCAGGGTGGATCATAGGAATCCATCCAGAAAGACCAGGTAAATTTTAAACTGCGGGGTAGACTTGTTAGGGTCAGAGTCCCGATAGTTTTGAGATCAATTCCGGCTTCGGCTAACCAAGCCTGAACTAGAGTCAGCATCACTAGTAAGGGTACCCCGGAGGTGAACCCCATCATAAAGCTAGTGATTAGGTTACGTTTCCAGGGTGGCCGCCAGTTTCTTATTTTAGACCGGGTAGCCATTAGTTCCTCTTGAGGCTTTTTTCCGGTAGCCACAGTTCGGCCCTAATGAGCCAGTTATTTTGCCCCATTAGTGGTTTTTCAAAAATCAGTACTCTTAGACCTAGGTCGTTGCGTAATTTGGATTCGTATTTTATGTTGAAAATAGCCCAGACCAGGTGATTTTTTTTTGGGTCTCGTATAATCAGGGGCTGGGAGGTGGTTAGTTTGACCTCGCCGGAGGTGCGAGCTTCTGAGTTCAGGGCCTGGCGAAAGTCTTCACGATCGATATGGCGAGGGGACTTACTGAGCTCAAAAAACTGGAAAGAAGAGGCATAGAGGGAGGCCAGTGTATCGGGGAGGCGGTATTGTTGAGCTTGAACCCAGGCTTTGATTTTTGTTTTGATGGCGGCCGTAATTTTTAGATCTTTGGAAGTGTTAAGGATAGTGCCCGGTGCGACTATGACCGGTAGAATATTTTGGGGTAAAAGAGTAATCAAGCGGGGCCAGAGGGCCTCCGCTTCAGCTAGCGGTAGATTTCGTGCTGGTGGGTATTGAAAAATGAAGGGATTATTACTTCTAGGCCGGCCGAATACATAAAGGCCGCTAGTTTTGAAGACGGGGGTGGTGATTTCGGCTTTGAGACTGGTCTTCTGGGCGTCGCCTTGCCATAGGCGACCAGTGTTAGTTGTCTGATCCACTACCAGAACTAGACTGCCTTGGGGTAGAGTCAGAAGCTGGGAGGGTAGAGCGGGGAGTTGCGGGGCCGCTGTTCCGTCGGTTACTATGGTTAAATCTTCATCAGGTGGGATCATCAAAGGACTGGGAATTAGATTAGGGGCGGTCTCTTCTGCTAGCTCTGGCGATGGGAGCGGAAGTGGGGCTTTATCTGATCGGCTCCAGCATATGACTCCGAGGGCCAGGGTCGCACCTAAAATAAGCCAGCCCCCCTTCCTGGAATGCTGCTTTTTTTTGGTGGGCTGGCTGGGTCGGGGAACGTCATTTGAGGCGGTTTCGGCTAGAGAGTCGTAGTTGATATTTTGGGGGGCCTTTAGGCTGGCTCTAGCTATCTTGACCTGAGCTTTCTCTACTTTCCATTGCTTGGATGACCACGCGACGATAAGAGCACGTTCGGCCAGTCTATTGATAAATTCCGGCCGCCCTTCGCTGTATTCACCCAAAGCTTTGATCGCCGCCCGGCTAAAGAGACTGTTAGCCCCGGTTACCTTCAATCGAGCAGTCAGATATTCTTCTACTTCGCTTTCATTTAAAGGTGGTAGCTCCAATTCTTTGAGTTCGATTAACATATTCGGAACCACTGGCCAGGGGCGTTCGGGAGTTCCACATAAAAGTAGTCTCACCTGCCCCTGCCATTTAGGTTCTAGTTTGATTAGACTATAAAGATCTGCCAATCTGGCTGGTGGTAATTCGTCTACATTGTCCACGGCTAGAAGTACCTTTAAGCCCTTGGCTAGAAAACTGGAAACTTCGTTTTGATAATAACTTAATAGTTCCTTTTCCGGGGTTTTGGGGGAAATTTTGTGGCTTTGGCCAAAATCGGTGAGAGTTTGGCGCAGCATCTCTGCTAGAGTAAGGTGGGGATTCAAAATGAGGGCCACTTTAACAGTTTTTTTAAGTTCGTCGGTCAGGCGGTGCAAAATCGAGGTTTTACCTACTTTGTGCCAGCCTTTTAAATGAAGTAGAGGCGGGGTAGTTTCGGCTTTAAGGTTTTGAAAAATTTGTCTAGCCGCCGTCGTTCTATAGAAAAAGCGGCCGTCATAGGTATTTTTAAAAGGGCGGTCAGTTAGATTAAAATGTTCAAGATAATCCATATATTTTGTAACCTTAAAAGATAATGGCATCTTTAAATTTAATTTTTTATTATAGCATAACCCCTGCAGAGTACCAAGTAGGGAAAATATTCTGGTAGTTTGATTTTAGTTTTTGGCTTATTTTTTACAATAATTATTTATCGCCCTAGTCTTTTTTTAAACTTTTACTCGAAGTAAAGGGAATAGGGCTTATTCTCTCAGGCTGGGGTAGTTCATAATAAAAATATCGGGAGGAATCATTTTTTTTTAAATCTCTTTCAGTAAGGATCGATGTGGATTTTAAATAATGTGGGGGTCTTTAAAAGTAATAAAAATTTAGCTTCTTAGTTCTGGAACACAAATATATAGTGGTGATGGAGAGCTGACGATCATTTAATGTATAATGTAACCCCAGTGGGAATCGATTTAAAAATAGGTTAGCCGCCGCAACGAATTTTTATCTGGAGCCTCCGTTCTGGGTTTCGTCTAGAATTACGGTGGCAGAAAAAATATCCTGCAATGTCTTGGTTGAAATAATTAGGTGGTTAGAGGCCAGCCCTAATGGGGTGAAAATAATTTAGTTAATCCGGCCTATATGGTTTTAGCCGAACTAGTATTGGAAATAGGTTGTTCCGGTTTGGCCCTGGGGCTTGGATACGAAATTGAAGAAATAGTCTTTCTTAACTTCGATTTGATCGTCGCAGACTAGAATGAAGGCGGAGTTGTTTTTATCGGTCGTAAAGAAAACTTGGCCCTATAGCGCCGAGCGGAAGAAATAATATTTTATCAAGTTAACTGAACCATGCTAGAGTCCAGAAAAATTATTAAGTATTCGGAAGAGGCTAATTATGGAAATAGATAACTCTTTGACTCCTTTATTGAATGATGAGATAAAATTGATTGGTGATGAGTGCGCTAAATGAAAACTAATTAATACCTTTGATACCTTCTTAGGACCACTCGTTCGGAAGAGAGTTTTAAAATAGATGTGGTAAAGTTTTCCGACCGTTCACGTTTAATTGCTCGTGTCACTGAATTAGTCAACTAGGCCTCGGAAATACGCCAGGAAAGGTCAATAAATTATGAAGTTGTAGTACCTACTAGTACTTATAACGTAAACGGTTAGATAGTTATCTCAAGAAAGAGTTTCACGAAGCCTGACGAGTTGTTTAATTATTCAGCCGCTTTATATTGTAATTTAAATTCTTGAGGACTTTTTACAGACAGGCTTTTTAAGGTGTGGAAAGTTATTCAAGTATTTTAGGTATTAAATTATTTCTAATTGTCTACTTAGATCGTAGTGACAATACAGTCTTTTGTAGGTTAATTATTTTACATATAAAAAGCCTGTATAAGCTTTACATAATTGAACAGAAATCTGGGAAGTAAATATACCTTGTGGAAGATACTTCTTTTCAAAATATTAGCGGCAAATCTGACAATAAAAAAGTACCTATAGGCAAAGTTAATTCTGTTACAGGTTTCCACATGCACGAGCCTAAGTATATAGAGCTTATGCGTTAAGCTGGAACGTCAGTTACTTTTTCAGTAATTCAAAAAACGTTCTCGGTTGACGATGTCAGGGGTTCAAGAAACATAGGCTTTGGTCCATTTCAGTTATTGCAAACTATAACCACTAGCTTTAGTTTTATGGAATTGCTAACATTGGCCCTGATGGATTTTTGGCTAGAGAAATTCACCGTAGCCTGGCATCTTTTTTTATCCGTTAATTTTTTGTATATTGCGACGAATGGTTATCTAATACGATCGTATTGTCCATCGACCGGTAGTACTCTTACCGTTGTAAAAAAGAGTAGCCGGCGTTGGACAGCACTTCGATTTTTTCATATTCCGAATTGGTTGACGAGGTCGAATAGGGCTACAACCGCGACTATAAGGGCTTGCCGCAAATAAATATATATTTGTTGTTGGGTAAGATCTTACGTTTACTGATATATCAAATGGTATATAGCGAGATTTTAAAAACGTAAGCACATTGAGGATTATATTCAATAAGTTTAACTGTGTTATATGTGAGAGTCCCGTATTGATAGTGATGGATAAAGGATTTTTCAGCACTAAAAACGTTATGGTTTTATTTGGTGATGATAAGATTAAGAAAATTATTATACTAATTTCGTTCATCGCATCATTTACCTGAAAATAGGTAATTATTGAACGAAAATATATAGATAGCGTGTGTAATATCATTATTGTGTGGGAGGATTTAAAGCGGCTATAAAAAAAAATAGAATCTTGGATAGCGGATATAAGGTTTTTACTTGTATTTATTTCAGTATGGTAAAAGCGTTATATAAAAGTGAAGAAAATTATATTTACGCTTAGTCTTTCTGCGGGCTGAAGCGGAAGCTAATTCTAAAAAATGTGCGAGAACTGAGGAACATGCGGAGTAGCTCAAGATATAAAAATAGATAAGGCGACTCTGGTTATATTGTAAGTATTTGTAATGATGTTATTGAGTTGGTATTGGCGATTGCCGCTAGTTAGTTATAAGCAGCAACGATATTTCAGACGTAAAAAGAAGCGATAAGTATATATCGAACTAAAGATGTGGAAAAAGAATCCTTAAAATTGAAATGTCATCTTGTACTTTGGCGCTTACGGGTACACAGTTAGGAAAATATGCAAAACAAAAGGCGTTTATAAGCTTTATTGCTTTAACAAAAATATTCATAATTAACTTAGCGTTGTTGGATAATAATATATATAAGAAGATGACCATGAAGCAGTTAATAAGAACGCTTTAAATTTGTGGAGGCAGAAGATTAACGGAACCAAAAATATATTTCTAGCTACAAAAGAATAAAAGATAATTTTCAAAGCTTTTGCTCTTACATTTTCAATGTAGGTAAAATATTTCCCTAGATTTTAGGTTGTAAGTAAAGCTAATAGTTAGATTAAAACTGTAGATTTTATTTTTTTGCTTTATCGGCAAAGAAGCGGACGCTAATCTATTTTTATCTGGTCTTCAAGGGGGTACAAAAAAATAAGCGCTCTTAGTTCTTGAGGGCTAGGGACTACTTTTAAGCTTGTAGTGCCGATATTTCCACTATATCTGTTCTCTTGCGCCTAGCTTAGGGCTTAAATTAGAGTTAAACTACTATAATTAAGCATTGAAATAAAAGTATTTTGGGGGTAAAGGGGTGGCGCCATTAGGGTTGTTGTAAGTGGTAGGTCGGTTTTGGCCTCAATCGTTAGCACTTTAAAAGGGAAGTTAAAATTGTTAAAAAATATTTGCAATTTAATATATTTTTTATTTATGAGCTTAAGCTTAAAAAATTACTAACTATGCTGGTAGTAGGCTTTCTTTAACTTTAGCTTTAAGTTAAAGAAGCTTCTAGTTGTTCAAACAGTGAAGGTTTACCAACTGCATTAAGAAGACATAAGGAGATTATTTGAGTGAACGAGAGTAGTTTTAGCATATACGAGGTAGGAATGTAGATATCATATAGTATTTATGCTGAAGTACCGTAGGCAAGTGATCTATGAGAAACTTAAGGCCGATGTGAGTAAAATATAGCGTAATTTATGTGGAAGGAAAGGGCTGGAAGTAATAGAGGCTGAGTTCTATCCTGATTATAATCATGTTCATATATTTATGAAGATATTGTTAAAGTACAGTATATTATCTGGAGGTAAGAATACGAAAAAGATAATGGAACATATTTAGGAGTTAATCATGGGAAGATTTAACGGTTGACCAAATGATGTTGAAGAAATAAATTGCCCCTTTTACGGTTAAGTCGGTAAACAAGGGCAAAAATAAATAACCATTTTAGGGGTAGGTCTGTGAATATATGTAGTTACTAAATTATTCAGTGTTTCCTCAGGCGGTGCTGTATTAACTCCGTATAGGGGTTAAGTATATAACCTGCTAAGCGGGTAGTCCTGATTACTTTGACATGTTGTTAAAGGGTTAGTTACGTTTGGAGACGGTAGCGGAGATAAGAATGGTTAAGGGTTTGCGTCATGAGTTTGTGGATCGTTAGTATGAGATATTATTGGAATATCGGGAGAAAGAGGAAGATATTTTCAATATTATTCCTCCGGGCTCGAAAGGTTAGAATATGTTCGTGTTTCGAGTCATTAACTGTTCTGAAATTATTTCCGTAGGACGGAAGATGAGAGTGTTAAGAGTGTTAGTAGATCAGGGTGTAAACTTGAGCCGGGGGTGGGGGTTACGTGAATGATAACCATCTTAAGTGCGGGTAAAATCATTAAGCCCTTTCCCTTCGAGGGTTTTTTTAGTATTTGATCCTGAAAATATCATATCGTATCTAGTTTTTGCGACAACTAATAGGTCTAAATTCTTAACGGGTGGTCCACCAAGTTATCAAATAACGGTCTCGATTAGGATTAAATTTATGAATGGGTACGGTAAAATCAAGAGTATAATAGATGATGTGACCTAGAGTATGAAATTAGTAGTGATAAATATTTCGGCTACTTGGTGGGTGCGGCGTAAAGTACCGATAGGGGTTATCGCTAAGTTGTATGGATAGTTGCTGTGGTGGTTTATAGCTATGATAAATCTCTTAAGACCAGTGGTTGAAAAGATAAAAGACGGGGTACTCGTAATTTATGGCGGGTTACCTTGGTTAAGCCTGGAAACGCTTTTTAATTAAAGCCGGTTATTAGAAATTAAATTTTTGGAGCATAGCTAGCTTTAGCCCTAATTATTGATAACCTAATGGGAATATTATTCTGGCTCTTTTGATGGAAGGTTTGATTTAAATAGCCGCTATTAACTTCGCCTGGGTCTGGAAAAAAACTGAGTTTTTCTTTCTAGCCTAACCTTAGAAATAAAGTTTATCAGTTATTCGGTTAGACCTGTTTTAAATGAAAGAGTGGACGATCTGGGTTGCTAGATCACTCGTCAACGGGATTGGTTTGGGATAAAATAAAAAAGTCTAGGGGTCAATTTTGGTTTTTAATCGGGGCAGCTCCTGGTCAGGCTATATACAGGCGCGCTCAGGTTGAAAGTAGCGCCTTAAGTTCAAGTACTAAGAGTGCTTATTTTTTATACAGACCGATCCTCAAGATAGAATTGATGTTAAGTAAAATATTCTGATATAATAAAAAAGTAGTAGCCCTCAGGCCGCTTTTTAAAATTAAGGAGATAAGTTGCCTCAGCGTTTAGTTATAGATCCCCGCCAGGTTACTTTTGCTGATTTAGCCCCGGCGGCCCGTGTTCTTTTGGACGGTGGCCTGGTAGCCGGGCCAACTCAGACCTTCTATGCTTTAATGGTTCTGGTAGATCAGCCTAGAGCTATGGAAAAAATAATAGATCTTAAGGGTGGGTGGGAACGAAAGAGCAAACCTGTTTTGATTCTTCTGGATCAGGAACCCCGGGTCTTCTGTTATGCTCGGGAAATACCTGAGGAAGCCAAGGGTTTGATCAAGCGTTTCTGGCCTGGTCCCCTAACTCTTTTATTCCTGGCTCAGAACGGACTTCACCCGGTCCTGGTGGGGCCGGCTCGTACTGTGGCCCTGCGCCTGGAAGGGCTTACGCTGGTTCGCAGCTTGATTCGTCAGGTTGATCGCGGCCTGACCGGAACCAGCGCCAACCCGTCTGGTTCACCCCCTCCTATAACTCCTGATGAAGTTTTAGATTATTTCGGTGATCAGATTGATCTGATTATTGATGCCGGTCTTACTCTGGGTGGCCCGCCTACCACAATAATCGATGTCAGTCTAGGTGTCCCCAGAGTTATTCGCGACGGCGAACTGCCTTTAAGTGATCTTATTCAGGCCTGCCCTATTCTGCGCCTTAAGACTTAACCTTGGTATATTCGTAGCACTGATATTAAAGTAAAGGATTGGGGAATGGAATTGACCATTAAGTTTAGCGATTAGATAAGGTTGACTTTAGATGGAAGTCTAATTTGGGCGGCTAAAAAAAGGTTGACCGCCAACTGGCTGGAGCACCGTTTTCGATTCGAAGTTAGCCTGAATTTTGGGACTGGTCCAGTTTTCTGCTTCTGGTATAGTTTGGCGTGGGATTTTCTGTTCCATTTTCAAAAAGCGGTCGCTGCTTTCTGGGCGGTCGAGGAATTTGAAGGTTGAGCTTCAGATTGTCTTCAAAAAGTATCCTATCACCGCCGCTGGAAAGCTTATTGGGTTAATTTTTATTAGTTGCTCAGTTCCGTCTTTACCCGGTGGCGAGTACCTGGGTGTTGGTCTCTCGGTCGTCTGGTAAAACCTGGCCGGCTGGATTAGTCTTGGCCCGATATTGATTAGTATCGTAAATTCAGTCACTTTTTTGGCCGAATATGCCTCCCAATGGCGAAAGGTGGGTGGATCTGCTTCTACCTGACTGAAAATAGGATTATTCCCGATTATTCTTTCGCTTTTCTAGCTACCTACATCACCGGTCTTTCGGTCAGCGGGCGGCTAGCCTCTTTACAAAATAGCTGAGGTATTGGTGATATTAAATAATGGTGGCTTTGATGGGTTGTTGAAATTTTTTCGAGTTCCAGTTAGTTTAGTTTCTAGTTCGGTAACTTTATCCTGTAAGGTAGTAATCGTTGTTCATAGTAGAGCATTCTCACCGCGCAAAACCTTAAGTGAGCATTCCAGTTTATCTATACAGTAAAGAGCTTAAAATGTTGTATCTTATAGTTTCCTTGATTTTATGATCACAATATAACATATTTTTATGTTAATATATAATTATATTTTATTTAATAATAACCTGAGCGGTTATATTTTGTTCAAGCCTCAGCGCCTATAATGAACTTTCAATATTTTTAGGGTATCGTTAGTAGAACCATAGTTTGAAACTTATAGCCACCAGTGGGGGTGGTGAGTCCGGGCGGCCAGGGAGTCTAGTTAATTCACTAAAAATACGGCTTCGTTAAAACTGTCTAGCAGAATGGTTACTTCTGACTCTTGGTCATTCATAAGCTTAACTCAATCTAATAATCGTCCCCAGAATAATCGCTGTTTCAGATTTCTAGCAATAATAAATCTTCTCGGCCGGCATTAGCCAGCTGGTAGGTTCGGTTGGGTGGAATGTTATTAGATTCATCGGCGGCCATTATTTCTGTCTTTTTCTCTGTGGTTGTCTTCATCTATTTAGCTTCCGAAGCCACGCTTAAACTAGAGCTACAGGCGGTTAAGGTTATGCCGGTCTGGAATTTGGCTAAAAGCGGCTTAAAATTATATATTTTTATAAAGCTAAAAAACAGTTTTTAGGGAGTATAAAAAGAGATTAAATAAGGAGAGCGCTCAACGGACGCGAGCTAAAGTATTATTATTAACAGTTATAGGAGAGAGGGCACAAGAATCGTATTAATTGTCTTCTAGGGTGGTAATTTTAGCAAATTATTTATGGTGATTAAATTTCTTATGGTTAAACGGTAACTTTAAAATAGAGGATAAGAGGTTTTTAAAAAAAATAAAAATAGCTTAGATCTACGGTAAATAAATTAGTTAGTTTTATTTAATTAAATGGAATTTATTTGTAGAGTGGTTCATTCATAAAAGGATTTACACGCAGAGTGGCTGTGGCCAGAGCGGCTAGAGCTTGACCTTGGCTGGTAGGGCCCAACCCTTCGGTGGTGGTAGCTTTAACGTTGATGGTAGTTATTGGCACCCGCAGAGCCTGGGCTATGGCGGTGGACATTCGTTCGCGATATGGGGCAATTTTTGGTTTTTCACCAATTAAAGTCAGGTCGGCATTCATAAGTTCTAGGCCTGCGGTTCTGACTTTGGCCATAATTTCGGCTAGGAGATCGGTCCCGGAGATCCCGACCCATCTGGGGTCGTTGTCGGGAAAGTGCTGGCCGAGATCGGTCAGGCCGGCGGCGCCTAAGAGAGCGTCGCCCAAAGCGTGAGCTAGAACATCTGCGTCGGAATGGCCCAAAAGTCCGTATTCAGAGGGGATATAAAGGCAACCTAAAAAAAGGGGTCGACCGAGTTGCAGGCGGTGAAAGTCATAGCCGTGACCAGTGCGGACGAGAGTCGCGGCCGATAAAAGAGCTTCGGCCATGGATAAATCCTCCCGGGTGGTAATCTTGAAATTACGGGCCGAGCCCAGAACCACTGCTGCGTTTTTGCCTAAGGGTTCTAGAAGGGCGGAATCGTCGGTGGCGGTTTCGATCCCGGTGTTGGCTAGAGCCTGTAATAGAATTTTACGGTGAAACCCTTGGGGAGTTTGGGCCTGCCAAAAAGTTGAGCGATCTATAGTTTGGCAGGTCAGACCGTCCGCCACCTTTTTTAGGGTATCGCGAACCGGTACAGCCGCCAGGGCCGCCCCCCGTTCTTGAGCCGCCGCGATCACGGCCCTAATCAGATTCGGGGTTACCAGAGGGCGCATGCCGTCGTGAACTAATACTAGTTTGCCGCAGCTAGCCTTAAAGCCCCGTCGAGTCGATTCAGCGCGGATAGCTCCGCCAGGGACGCTAAAAACTTTTTTAAAGTTATAGGGTAGAACCGCTTCGTCTTTAATGGTTTTGAGCCAGTTACCGGGTAGAACTAGAACTATTTCTCCAATTTGCGGCATTGCTTCAAAGATAGCCAACGTGTGGGTTAGAACCGGCCGGCCGGCTAGAAGCGCGAGTTGTTTGGGGCGTTCGCCCCCGAAGCGGGAACCTTGGCCCCCGGCTACTATTATTACTGAAATTTCAGAACTCGGCATTAGTTCCTTAAAAAATTGACGTTTCCGGCGACGGCCCCGGAAAGGGTTCGCGGCCAAGGGTTGAAGTTGGGGGGGCCTGTAAGCCGGGTTCTGTGCCCCCGGTAAATCGGGGGTGATGACCATTCATCTAGGCCGTGAATTACTCCACGGCTCTAGCAACCTACCCGGCGGCAAGACGGGCCATCTTATTGCCGCCCTATTTGGTTTTGCTCCGAACGGGGCTTGCCTGGCCCGGACGGTCGCCCGCCCGGCCGGTGAGCTCTTACCTCACCCTTTCACCCTTACTGCGAAACCAGGAGTTTCGCGGCGGTCTTCTCTCTGTTGCGCTTGCCCGGGGTTACCCCCGCTGGGAATTGCCCAGCATTCCGCCCTGTGGAGCCCGGACTTTCCTCTTGGTGCAAAAATGCACCCAGCGGTCATCCGGCCCGCCCCTTCTCCGGTTGGGGTCGGTCCTTTCTATCAGGGCCGCCGCCGGAAACGTCCGATCTTTATTTAGTTATCTTAAAATCATTAAAAAATTGTTAATTTATCGATTATTTAGTTTAACCCCGATGGGCGGCGGCCGAGGCCAGATTATCGGCCGCCCGGTTTAATTCGCGTTTGATATGGGTGATATCGTATTCCTCAAGCTGGGCTAGAGCGCCCTGAACCTCTTTAAAAAAA
The DNA here is from genome assembly GCA_001577715.1 of Candidatus Adiutrix intracellularis. GTDB lineage: Bacteria > Desulfobacterota > Desulfarculia > Adiutricales > Adiutricaceae > Adiutrix > Adiutrix intracellularis. The sequence continues at coordinate 12,984 of LQAA01000013.1, forward strand.
ACAGCCAATCGGGCATTTCTGACCTGTAAA
>LQAA01000014.1 GCA_001577715.1 Candidatus Adiutrix intracellularis
GGGGCTCGGGAATCCGAATAGAGACAACCGCAGCTAGACCCTCGCGCACATCGTCGCCATCGAGACTAGCGACCTTAAAACTTTTGGGCATATTGGCCGAAGATAGGTAATGGTTCACTGCTCGAGTAAGGGCAGCCTTAAAGCCGGTTAGGTGAGTGCCGCCTTCGACGGTGTTGATGTTGTTGGCAAAAGATAGCACCTGTTCGACATAACTATCATTGTACTGCACAGCCACCTCGACAACAATGTTATCGTTTTGCCCTTCCAGATAGATAGGTTTGTCATTAATAGGTGTTTTCTGGCGATTCAAATACTGAACGAATTCGATGATACCGCCCCGATACTGGAATTCCTTAAACTCATCACTACGCTCGTCACGAATGGAAATGTAGAGATTCCGGTTGAGAAAGGCCAATTCGCGCAGCCGTTTAACTAGAATACTAAATTCAAATTCCGTCGTTTCAAAAATTTCAGGATCAGGTTTGAAGTGCACCATAGTACCGCTTTTTCTAACCTGATCACGCCGGTTTAAAAAGGTCGCCGGAACCCCACGCTCGTAGCGCTGATGATAGCGCTGTCCATCGCGCTTAACTTCTACTTCCAACCACTCCGACAGAGCGTTAACCACCGAAACTCCAACTCCATGTAACCCACCGGAAACCTGGTAAGTTTTTTTATCAAATTTCCCACCGGCATGGAGTTTAGTCATAACTACCTGAACTCCCGGAACTTTTTCTGTGGGATGAATATCCACAGGAATGCCCCGGCCGTTATCTTTAATGCGCACCGTCCCAGCCGAAGTGATGGTTACTTCTACCCGGTTGCAGAAGCCGGCCATAGCCTCATCGATGGCATTATCTACCACTTCGTAAACCAGGTGATGCAACCCCTGAGAAGAAACACTACCAATATACATGGACGGCCGCTTGCGGACGGCTTCCAGACCCTCCAGAATCTGAATATGGTCAGCACCATAGTCAGCAGTTCTGACGAAAAATTCAGTCATCATCAGCCTCTGTTCAATTAAAACTTTAGAATTAAATCTTCATAGACATGATCACGCCACTGTAGCCAGGATCTTCGGCAGCGGTGATGAGAGCTGGGCTAGAAGGCAATGAAAAACTTATTTTAACTTTTTCACTAACTAAAGCATTCAAAGCTTCAATGAAGAAGCGGGGGTTAAAGCCGGATTCCAGAGGTTCGTCGGCGTATTCCACTTCTAGGCGTTCCTGAGCCTGACCCAAATCCGGAGCCATAGAAGATATAATCAATTGCCCCGGCGCTAAAGCGAATTTGATAGTCTTATATTCGTCGGAACTCATGATGACAATCCGTTTTAGAGCCTCCAAAAGGTCTTTACGAACGGCCAGTAGATGTTTGCTGTTATCTTTAGGTAACACAAGATTATAATCAGGGAACCGCCCGTCCAGAAGGCGCATAATCAGCACGGCATTTTTGTTCCGGGCTACCAAACTACCCCCGGCTAAGCCGAATTGCAGAGTTTCCGAATTTTCGGCCAGCCGTTTCAATTCACTCAGCCCTTTTTTGGAGACCAACACCCCTTTAGTCAATTCTAGATTAGTCAGCTTACGGGGATAGAGAGTAGTCAGATTCAGGCGATGACCATCGGTGGAAACTAAACGAAGGCCTAGGCGACCCTCATATTCCACCTTTTCTAGATAAATACCGGCCAGATTGTAGCGCTGCTCTTCATGAGCCACCGAAAAGATAGTCTTGTCAATAGCCCCCGCCAACTCCGATCCATCCACCTCAATATACTGCCCGTTATCCACCAGCGGCAGTTGAGGAAAATCCATCGGCGACAAGCCATACATCTGAGTGTTGAACTGCCCAGCTGTCAACCCTAGAGTAAAATTAGCATTTTCGGCCAGGCTGACCTCATCAGTATTAAGCTGACGGACAAGTTCGTTAAGCTTTTTAGCTGGCACCGTAAGACGACCCGATTCCATGACCTCAGCCGGGTAGGACCCTTGAAAGCTAATTTCCATATCGGTGGCCGCAAGTTTTAGTTCCGAACCATCAGCATCTAGCAGGATATTGGATAAAATGGGGATAGAACTGCGTTTTTCGGCAATAGCGCTAGTCTGCGCCACCCCCTTAGCCAAGTCTTCTTTTTTAATCTTGAGCGCCAGCATCCGGAGCCTCCTTTAGAGTTAAGGGAATTATAGCACATCCGGGGGCTTTTGTTAAAATAACCATATCTCCCGAGCTGAATATTTTAAACTGTAGCACGGTCTTATTCCGGGACAACCCGGACGGCATCAACGCCGGATATAATTTTGACTCGCTGATTACTAGTTAAGGTAATATCCGTACCCTGAGTAATAACCACAGTTTCGCCGCTATCTAATTTAACGGTGATTTCTATGCCGTTTTGTTCAGTCAAGACTCTTGACCCCCCATAACCAGCCGCCGCGCCCAAAACCGCACCGCCAACCGTGGCCACAGTCTGACCGGAACCACCACCAATCAGGCTACCCAAAACACCACCGACAACAGCCCCGCCAACGGTTGATAATTCCGTTTTCCCATTATTGGGATCATTAACAATTTTAACTTCACGAATAGAAGTGATCCTTCCAGTCTGAACTTTCTGATTGGTACGAGTTGAGGAAACATTATAATCATTTCCACCGACTCTAGGCGAGCAACCAGTGGAAGCAACTAAAAGTAAAAATAATAACAAGGCTAAAATAAAGAAAGGCGGTTTCGACATAAAATCCTCCAGTTTTATTCACGGACTCTTTAAATAATAACGCAAAGCTCAAGGAAGGGCAACCTGAAATTAATCTAAGCTTAAGCTAAATATTTTACCACTATCCCTGGCCAACTACCAACCGCCTCACATTTTTTAATTTACGGAATAAAAACTTCGTAATAGTATTTTAAGTTAATTAATTTAGTATATTCCCCAGAATCTAATCGACCACCTGCGGTCCGACTTTAAAAAAATAATCAATAATCTGGCCGAAGTTATCTGCCGAAATAAACTCGATCACATTGGAAAAATCATTTGTGCTAATTCTGTTGATCTAATACCTCTGATCGCAGAAACTAAACGCACATCCCGCTTGGTCGGAAAATTCTTCACTACCCAAAATATTCTATCCCGACGTTTGACAGCTAAAATCGAAGCAACTAAAATACCATCTCCTTACTACTACCAAGGTCGGTATGACTTTTAAATTTTCCATGTTTTCCAACTTCGAATTCTACTTCCTGCCTTACGCCTATAAAGAAAAAAGAATTATTTAAAATAACGACATTCTAATTATGGCGAAAGGTCCCAACCCAAACACTCTTTCACCCCGGAAGAGGAGCAATCTATCAAACCAATTAGCTGAAACTGAAATATTATACCACCTCATTATCAATAAGATTATATCTACTCCCGGCCGTTGCTAAAAACAATCTTTTGAATCAACCTTTACATAGTGACCAAAATGATACTTACTTCAACGACCACGCTCCTTAACGAAGATGGCCAAATGGTGGGTGTAACCTTTTTAGACTTAAACCTAGAAAGTCTAGGGAAATTAACAAAACAAACTACCGGATAACCTACCCCGGGGACGATTACCTTGCGAACTCATACCAAAATTCTGGGCCGCCCCCAATCAACTGTAATGAGCACCCAAAAAAGTTGATGCCCCCGCTATTACTAGCCAAACCTCCATTAGGATTTTCAATCTTTCAACTCTACCTTTCGAGGCCGCTCTGACTAATGGCTTTAATCCCCTGCCGCCGGGCAGACAGAGACGCTTATCGGTATGCTACGACAACCAGGACTACACTTTATCCAAATATAATCATCCTGGACTATTCAGTCTAGCCCTCTTAATTCTAGATTAAGAACTATTCGCCGAAACGCGCTAAGCAACATTTTTTGCTGAGTACCAAAACTATAAACAAAAGATATACCAGGCGAAAATGAACCATTCCTCAATATTCTACTCTGGAACAGTTCCAAGCCATCGATTCCATTAAAGCTTTAATACTGGAACTGAACAAGACGATTTAAAAAAGCGTTACCCCTACCCAGCAAATCTTGGAACCTATTTAAATAGAATTGTCTCAAAAGGCTGAATCGCTAAATGAGAGCCCTCAAGGGCTAGAATAAATAACCCAAGACCGCCCCACTTGAAGTAAATCAAACTTCTCTTATAAACGTTCACAATTTTTAATTTTTTGATCTTTTGCTCTTTAGTTTAACTTCCCAAGAATCGTCCTTATTCGCGCTAATTTAACACATTTTTTAGCCTCACTTAAAGCTGTAAAGCACCTTTCAATCATCCTAGTATTCAAAGATATCTACTTTACTATTTCAGTAATTTTTATATTCGCTTAATTTTGCAATAAATAATAAACTTTCTCCGCTATCCAAAATACATCTCCAGTTTAAATTATAATTTAATTTCAGGCCGGCCCGAGTCTAACAAGGTATTTTTACTAATAAATATTTGGTCAATTTCTTGAACTTTAACTTGTAGTCCAGTTGTCAGGATAAGTGACCCCCCATACCTCTAACTTTCAAGTATCTTGAGCTGTTACAAAAGATTCAATAACGAAAGGATTCCTTCGCTGAAGTACGTTGCCTTTCCTCCGTAAATCAGTGCTGGTCAATCTACTAAATAACTTACCTAAATTACAAAATCTAATTCGATCTTTGGAAATAGTTGCCTCACCTCTTCTAAACTAAAGGAATTATCATAGTAAAAGGTAACAATAATAACCTTATGGAGGGCCTAAGCAGCAATTTCCGGAACGTTAACTCGATATAATCCTTTGAGGCGCATACCAATATAGATACTTTGAAGAATATATCACGTATTTGTAATAATATTTTTCACAATCGATTTTTTTTGCTTACCAAACAAACCTAAAATCATACTTAAAAAACCATTTTATTGTAACTATTTATAAAAAGAAAACACCTCATTTTTTGTTAATTTTTCCTGATTAACTAAAAAGTTAATTAGCATTTTGGAAACTCAACTAATATAATAGAAAGGAAGGAATCTATTTTAGCAAAAAAGACTATATTTTATGTGATATTATTACATAATTTTTAACACCTTTAAAAAAATAAAAAAAGTGAACTTACTTTTAACGAGTATATGGTATATTTTTAAATTTATTCACTAGGTTTCAAAATATTTCCTTTATAATCATACCAATCCAAGATAGTTGCATTGGTGATGGAAGCAACTACTGAACAATAAAGTTTGACTATTAGTCTTTCACCGAAAAAAACAAACCCTTGTTTGATAATTAGTAGGTATTATAACCTTAATTTTTTCTAAAGAGTTAGGTGCTATATCTTAAAGCAAACTCGCACCCTCAACGAAAAAAATTACCTTGTTCTTAAACTATATTATCAATATTTTCCACATTCGCCTTATTGTCACAGCGTAATAATTCACGATTTTTACGAAAATACTTTTCTGCCTCTTTATCGCTAAACTGTCAGCCTTCATCTACTACGTATAAATAAGCTCTATAATAGTCATAATAGAGACATCTATTAAAAACATATTAATTATTTAATTTTTAGTTAATTAGTCGTATTAATTATAGTATAATTTTAACCATGCACTCCGGGATTTACCTTAAATCCCAATCACAATACTCTCTTCTTCAAAAGATGCATAAGGATCTGACAAAACAATTATAGCAAAGCATTTTATTCGAAGGCGATTTGCTGAAGTAAATTAATTCTCGAGCTGCTTACTTACAACTGACTGGAAAAATGTTATGAAATTACTTATAGTAAGAGCTTCAAAAGTACTATTTTGATCAGGAACATCCAACTAAAAGTATTCATTTAACGTGCGGTTTTTTGATCATAAGATAACTTGAAGATTTAAGCGACGGCCAATTTAATCAATAACTAAGTTGTTTAAAAATGGATACGCAAACCCTAACTTTCAATGCTATTATGAAGAGATAACCTTTTAATGGGTTGCACCTTGCGCACCATCCAATTTAACTCATTTTAATCAACACATTGAAGTTAAAGGAGTGGAGAAAATTTTTAAGCTTCTATTTTATTGCATGAAGAGAAAACGCTTGAGAAGAGGTTCTATTTAACACCACTAGTCAAGAAAAAATTTGTCCAATTACTTCTTACTTCTAAGTTGCAAAGAAGACAGTTAATTTAAAAAGTTAGCAAAAATAATTTAAGCTTTTAAAACATGTTTTAGTCTAACAGCAAAAAGACAAAATAAAATTTACAGTTTGCATAAGCTAAAAAAGACTCTACATAATCGAAGGTAAAAGTATAAGAATTATAATTTTAGTTCAAAAATTTCAATAACGGTAACTAAGACTCACAGAGTAACTGTAGTTAACAAAAATTTCGACCGTCACCTATATAATGGCAATATCCTTGCCGATACAATCCAACAACTAGCCAAATTTTTGAACCATGAACAAATTTTAAAGAGTTGTAATCGATGTTATCAAAAATCGTAAACCAATTAAATGGATCAAACTATTAACACCAAAAAAATCAAGGTTACAAAATCAACGACCCTGAAAAATAAAAAAACAGAAACCTAAACAACCGCTGTAGTGTAAGAGAACCAGCTATCGGGCATATAAATCAAAAATTCAAATGTTTTGAGTTTTCCTGAACGAAAACCCTACTAAATGAGATCATCCCCTTATACTAATAGAACCTGTAACACTTAAGTTAATACCTAAATTAAAAATACTTTTTAAAAATCGGTTAATATAAAGTTTTGGTTCTATAAAAGCTTACTTTAACGCATAAAATATTTTTAGGCCCACTTCCCCACTTAGTAATTATAGAGTAAATAATTGTTTCAATATGCATGGTAATCGCTTGGGAAAGATTACGAATAGTATTTTTACAATTACTCAGGCCTATAGAAGTTTCATCATTACTAAGGTTAGATCAGAGTTCATCACATCCATGTTTGTTAAGTATGGCTAAATTTGAAATTAATCCATATTTAATTTAGGTTAGGCTTTTTGTACTCAATGATTTCGGGTTCAGTCGTAATTATTGCGCTCTAGAACGAACTATTATTATTGATTTTTGCAACGACCCATTTTAGAATAGTCTCCTTAGCTTTGCTCTTAGAGACATAAACGCCGTGACCGATCTCCAAATTAATTCCCCTACTCCACACAATCTACTAATTTCTTGGTGCCCCCGGCGTGACTCGAACACGCGACACCAGGATTAGGAATCCTGCGCTCTATCCTAGCTGAGCTACGAGGGCAGATTAAACTAGTTAAAGATTTCCCCCCTCTTCAATCAAGAGTTCGCAGTCGGGTTTAGCTACACAAATATAGTTGCATCTATCGAGACTAGCTTGGTACAGAACCTTATTAACCCATCTGATCAGAGAAATCAGATCCTCGCCTTTTACATATTCAACCACTCCACCGCTTATGATCACAAGTACAATACTGCCCCTAACAATTATGTCGATAATTTAGATGTTATACTACACCCTTTCGGGTACCTTAACCGCTAGCTCCAAATTCAAATTGTAACCCCAAGTATTATTGACCTTTTTAAAGTAATCGATGCCAAAGGGTAAAGGGTAATAGCCGAGAACGGCCACCCATTTTCTAGTACCTCGCGAACGACTTCAGAAGCCGGCTTCAATACGACAGTTATTAAGTTTGGTTAATCCATCAGCTTAAACTAAATTATTCTAGTTTTTTGACTGGTTTTTTAAAACGCTAATAACGAAATCGGCTTTCTTAGGCTTAACAGCGACCTTACTGCCGGTGACTAGGGCTTTTCCGGTTTCCATTATTAGATTATCTAGGAAAGGTTGGACATCATTACCATGCAATATAAAAAAGCGTAAACTTTGTTAGAGATCTAGTTAGAAAACTTACTTTTTTTACAGCAGTTTATTAATTATTTTAGCAAGCTTAAGTTTGAAAAAAAGAATAAACCCATAAAAATTATAAACTTTTTAAGGGGAATAGGTATGCCCCATTTAGCCAGCCAGAAAGAGCAGTGGTTTTTGACCTCTGAATGGGTTTGTTCAAACTCTTTCTTGGAGGTTCAAGATAAATACTCCTCAGACAGTAGAGTGAGTTAATTTTGTTCTTTAAGTATTTAGATAGCTACGATGTAATGAAAGGTTAAAATTAGATAAATTATTATTAATATATCATTAGTTAGTAAAGTTTGCAAGCAAAAAACGTCAGCTGCCGGCCGGCTTAACGTGAACCCCTAATATCCAGAGGCCGAATAGAGATAGCTTCACCGGCTTCGTTAAAATCCAGGATGGCCCCATTCAAGCGAAGATCGTGCGTGGCTGGTTCAAAGCGTTGGGGGCGGCCAGTGAGAAAGGTGGGCAGGACACTCGCTCGGCTCATACCGATTATGGAATTATGGGGTCCACACATACCCAAATCGGTAATATAAGCTAGGCCCTCCGGCAAAATAGCGGCGTCGGCAGTAGGAACGTGGGTATGGGTACCCAAAAGGGCGCCGGCCCGGCCATCTATATAAGCGGCTAGGGCTTTTTTTTCACTGGTGGCTTCGGCGTGAAAATCAATTATGGTAATGTCCGCTCCAGCCGCCCGCATTTCAATCAACATCTTGTCGGCTGCATGAAAAGGGCAATCCAGAGCCAAATTAATAAAGACGCGCCCCAGGAGGTTGCCAACCCCTACCCGCACTCCCCCCGGCGTCTCGATTATAGTCCATCCCCGCCCAGGACAAGGCACAGGGTAATTGGCCGGTCTCAACAACCGATCATCTTCGTCCAGAATTTTTTCTAAAGTCTTGAATCGGAAAGTGTGGTTGCCACCGGTCAAAGCAGCCAGACCGAAACCCAGCAATTCGCCAGCCGCTTCAGAGTTAAGACCCAAACCCCCGGAGGCATTTTCAGCATTGGCTAGGGCCAGGTCAATTTCTTCCCGCCCCACCAGAGCCGGTAGAAAATCACGAACCATCTGGCGGCCGAGCCGTCCGAAAATATCACCTAAAAAAAGAACCCGGGTCATGCCTGACTTTTTTTACCGCTAGCCAAGGAGGCCAGGATTCCAGTGAAACAGATAGGTGCGAAGAAGAAAAGACAGATCGTAGCGGCTTGCATAAAGGCTGGATATTTATCCGGAGTTATCTGGCCCGGCCCGATGATTAGGCTGAAGATAAGAGTGGTCAGGGCAAGACTGAAAACCTGACCACAGAGACGAGTAGCAGTAATCATGCCAGAGGCCTGGCCGACTTTTTCCGGCAGGACCGAGCCGATAATAGCATTAGAATTTGGAGCACTAAAAATAGAAAACCCCACGCCCAAAGCTAGCAAAAACCCGATGAAGATCGGGATAGAGGTAGCTGGGGTCAAAATCAGAGCCATACTAGTAATGGCTGCACTCAGAATTAGCATACCCAAAGAGGCCATAAGCCCGGCGTCAATTTTATCGGATAGGCGACCGGCAAAAGGCGTAACTAGAGCCTGACAAACCGGCTGGACCATAAGGATAAGCCCAGCTCGGTGAGGAAGCATATCCTTAATATATTGAAGATACAGGCTAAGAATAAAACCTAAACTCATAGAAGCACTGTAACTAATGAAGGCGGCTAGCGAAGAAAAGGCAAAACGACGGTTCCGAGCGAAAAGTTGAACATCTAAAACGGAGGTACTACTTTTAAGGCTGTGCCGAGCATAGCCATATGCCAGAGCCAGCCCCACCAAAATGAATAAAGATCCGTCGAATAGATTGATAAGATGAGTCAGACCCCAGAAAAAGATTAAAATGGCCGCGGCCCACAAGGCTGCGCCGGATTTATCGAAAGCTTCGCCCCGGGCCGGACTCTGCTCCATTTTAACTAAAAGACTAATAATAAAAGAAGGCAGGAACCCAATACCGCTAAGCCAGAAAATAGCCCGCCAGCCGAAGACAGTCACCAAATAGCCGCAAATAACCGGCCCTAGACTTAACCCGATATAGGCGGACGATATAGTATAACCGAGCACCCGCCCACGCATTTGGGGCGGATAGACTGAAGTAGCCATGGCGGTGATATTAGTAAAAACCACAGCCAGACCCAGGCCAGTAATAGCCCGGCTCACCAAAAGGCTAGCCACATCCCAAGCCAGGGCGCTAACGATTAGGCCAAATAGACAAACAGCTAGCCCCAGAGTGGTGGTGCGGCGACGGCCCCAGATGTCGGCCATCCGAGCGCCGGGAGCGGCTATAGCCGCCATAGACATAAACATACTTAGAGTGATCCAGCCCATCATCGCAGCCGAAAGATTCAATTCCCGCCCCATGTCCGGTAGCCCCATGTTGGTACCAGCAAGACCAATATTACCTAGAAGATTAGTTAAAATTGCTATAGCCAGAATAAGGTGGCGATCACGCGACGAAACCTCCACCGAAGCGGAGGGCAGAGACTGACCGGGGGCTGACAGCACCATTAAGGTTCGGCTCTATTCTTCGGATCAAAAAGCGGCCAAGATCGATCTTTGTAGGACATAAGGACGGGCGAATTAGGCCAACCAACTTGGCAGAAGGGATCATCCCAGCGCAGACCTCGTTCGGCTGCTAAGGTATACCCCTGAGTGGTCATATACATGACTTCGGCCGCCTCAGTTAAAGTCAGATAACCATGGGCGCAACCTTTAGGAATCAAAAGAGCTCGGCGATTTCCCGCTGAAAGTTCTACACCAAACCACTGGCCGAAGGTAGAACTAGTTCCGCGTAAATCCACGGCCACATCAAAAATGGCGCCGCAAACAACCCGAACTAGTTTATCCTCGCTGAAGGGACTCGTTTGATAATGCAGACCCCGAAGAATACCCTTCTGTCGGTTATTAGTCAAATTAACCTGAGTCGGTTTAAAAATAAGCCCGTTTTGTTTAAAATCATCGCTACTAAATATACAAGCAAAAAAACCCCGCTCGTCTTCAAAGATGTCCGGCTCTATTACTATTACACCCAATATGAAAGTTGGCTGATACCGCATAACTTTAATTACGCTCCGCTAAACTCAATTATTTTTAATATAGACCAGGACCGAGTCCTTATTCAAAAAAATACAACCAAACGCCAAGGCGCAGAATCTGAAAAACACGATACAAAGCTCCCTGAATAAACTTATTTAAAATAAGGACTGTTTTTTTGATTTCCCCCCCAACAGCCAGAATAAATTTCAGATTCAGCCCAGGGTAAGGATGACCACTTCCCACAGATCTACCACCAGACCACTCGAGCTCACCTGAAACATAGCTTTGGCTTTAACCGAAAAGTTATCACTATCCTAATCCAATTAGCCGACAGCTAAAGCCAGAAGATTGATCTTCCCTTTAAAATTTGTTTAACAATAAAACTAGCGGCCGAAGACGGAAACGCCATGGAACCACCACGGAGGAAGGACCGGCCGAAGCCGGGCCGGACCCGAAGGTCTGAAATTAAACTGGCTTTCGCTCTAAACCAGCCTCAACTTCGCTCAGAATCTGGTTCAAAACTGCCACTTATTCAACCAAATTATCCTCAGCCTTTTCCAGGCGATTTAAAATGGTCCTCCCCATGTCTAAAACCTGCAGAGGCATGTCGATTATCGTTGAGGAGTAAGTTGCATTACTTTTTTCTAATAGTTTAGGGTAGACTTTCGGCTAGTGCAGTAATTTATACAGATTTTTAAGATCTAAAAACCCGCTGTTGCCTTTAATAATATACATAATGCCTACCAAAATAATTAAGGTGATCAAGAAAGAAAAATATTTTTCTAATTCTAGAAACTGAACACCGACGATACCCAACTAACCATGATAATCAAAAATAAATTCATTTAAAAAGGTATTACTCATACTCTGGTAATCACTTTAGTTTAGCGACAAAGCATTAATTTTCTGACTAGATTATACTAAAGTCTTTTTATTCAGTTTAACATTATTCAGTCTTTTTTAGCAACACTTCATTAAATAAGACGAGACTAAGTAAAAAAGAGAAGAGCGAATGGCAGCGCAGTGCCTAAGCGACACCGGCAGTTTAGATAAGTTCTGATCGTCAATCGAACAAACTTTTTGTGCGTTTAAACTTGAAAAAAACTAGCTGTGCTGATGGTAAGCGTTCTTTAGTTTTAGCTTTAAGTCAAAGAAGCCTCTAAATGTTAAAAAAATAAAAAGTTACTAACCGCATCAAGAGGACATAGTAAAGCTGTCCAAATGGCCGCAAATAATTAAAACCATTCAAGATAAAAATATAAGTGTCACAGAATATTTACGTCACAGTACCGTAGGAAAATGTTCTATAGAAAGATCAAGGTTGCATGAACTATGTGAACAATTTGGAAATAGTAGAAGCTAAGTGCTACCTAATTATATATACATATTCGTGAGGATACCACTGAAGTACAGTATATCGAAAATAATGGATTATCTGAAGGGTAACAGCTCACTAACAATATTTAATAGGTATACTAACTCTTGAAGTACAAGAGTGACAATAGTTCCTTCTGGTGTCGTGGTTACTGTGTGGATATAGTAGGTAAGAATACAAAAAAACAATAGAATACACTAGGAGTCAGTTATTACGGGAAGGCCTGTCCGTTGATCAAGTGACGTTGAAAAAACACATTAACCCGCTTACGAATAAATCAGTAAACAAAGGTAAAAAGAAACAATCCCTTTAGGGGCAACCTATAAACATGGTGCACTTGCAACCCATTCAGCGCACCCTACAGTTGATTTTATGGCAGTCCCAACGGGGTTCGAACCCGTGTCTCCGCCGTGAGAGGGCGATATCCTAGGCCACTAGACGATAGGACCATTTTCTAAAATAAAAGAATTATATCATTATTTAGGGCCTGAATCAAGCAACCTGTAGCTATAGTGACTATATGGATGTACAAAAAATAAGTACCCTTAGTTCTTTAAGTTAAGGAGTGATCTCAAGCTTGCAACGCCAACATTTCCACTATTTTGTTCTCCTGTACCTTGCCTTGGGCTTAAACTAAAGTTAAACTGCCTCAATTAAACATTCACTTAAGTTTATCTTGAACACAATAGGGAGCGGTATTTTAGATCTATTTTGTGGTCTAAAGTTATCAACAATGGATTCATCGGTCCGAGTTTAGCCGCCTACCTAGCTTTTTTAAAAAGCAAAGACTATACCTCATACTCATCTTTGTAATCTTTTTTAGCCAAAATACTGAATTGCCTAGTCGATTGTAGAGAAATAGCCAATCCCTTAAAGAAAGTTTCTGCTGCTTTGAAAGCTCCTTGTAAAGAGGTCTTGAATGCTCTATTCGAACAGCCTTTGTTACATGGTTGGTCCTTAAAAGTATTTTAAACCAAACATTATCTCAAGCGTTACAGGCTCTAATTGCATTAAACGCGGTTTAAAATCTCAAAATCACCAACTATAATTAAAACTTTACCTCCCGTATCTATTTTATAAAGTTAACCGCAGCGACGACTATACGAGGATTGATTTCATTTTTCAGGGTCCCTTTCAGAAAAGTTTAAACGATTCAAAAATCTGATTTAAAATATTCACTCTTAAACTCTATTACATTACATCGATTGTTGCGTTTTCTATTTTTTTATTTTTTAAGCTCCCTAGTTTTCTGACTTCGATTCTTTGGTGTTAATATCTTGACTTCCTCAACTATTTTACTACTTCGATAACTTCGGTTACAAATTCTTAAATCTAGTTTATACTTCAATTTTTGGCTATTTATTGGATTATATAGTCAAGCGTATTGTTATCGCAGAGGGTTCGATCAAAAAATTTAGTACCTACAATCACATAATAAATTTTAGTCAACGTTATTAAAAAAATTTAACCAAACTTATATTTCTTATGCTCTTTATCTTTGGCTATACAAAATGTTTTCGGCTCATATTAACTATAATTTTTATTTTTTTACTGTTAAATTAAAACATGCTCGAAAAGCTTAATTTATTCTTAATAAATTTTTAAAGTTGTATGCTAGCTACTTAATGTTAATATACCAAATAAAAAATAGTCCCTACCTAGACACGTTTTTACTATACAATATTACTTTATTATCACAATCTTAATGTTTTATTGCACTTTTACTTTTAGAACTTTAATTTAAATAATTAACCTCCCAAAATAACTGAAATTGCCGTCTAGGTAGCGAAAATTGCTTAACTAATTCTAGCTAACCTATTCCGATAGTTACGTTTATTTTTCTTTTTATTTAGCTTAGGATGAACATAAATTATTTATAACTTACTTTATTCCTAAATCTAAAGATGCAAGTAATCCTTATAAATTGGGTAGTTATTGTTTATTAAAAAGGAAAATAAACAACCGAAAAGCTAATGCCGAGGGTCTCTACGATTCTATAAATTTAAAGTCGGATTTTTTAAGTTTTGTTCCCGACAAAATATTTCTAAACTAATCCTTAAACGACGATAACCAGGCTACTACCCTACGAACCATTAAGTTCCTTAGGCTTAAACCACCTAGAGAGTACTTAGATGCCCCCTGAAAAAATCCACCCTGTCTAAAAAGAAGTTAATGCTGAACAGCTAAAACGAGAACCCCCTCTCGTCTAGTTCTAAATCCAGCGGCTAGAGCTTTTATAAAAAATATTAAAACCAGAAGCCCTTGATGTTATTTAAGGAGTTCTGGTTTTAACTAGGGTTCCCTAGTTTCAAATTGGCTCCTCAGGACGGATTCGAACCGCCGACCCAGTGGTTAACAGCCACTTGCTCTACCGACTGAGCTACTGAGGAATATTTTTAGTTAACTATCATTTCTAATAATACTCAATATTCTATAAATGATTGACGAATATTTGTCAAGTTGTTTTTGGGTCGATGAGGATTAGCCAGCCCGGAAACGGGCCAGGCGCTCGGACAATAACACAAGGAAAACTGTGACCAGCAAAATCAGAGTCGATAGGGCATGTATCTCCGGACTTATACCCCGGCGAATAGAGGCGTAAAGGTAGATAGGTAAAGTCACCGAATCCGGCCCGTGAGTAAAAAAACTGATGATGAAATCATCCAGCGATAGAGTGAACGCCAGCATGGCCCCGGCGATTATACCCGGCGCTAGAAGTGGTAGAGTAACCCGGGAAAAAAGGTAAAAGTCACTAGCATAGAGATCGCGCGCAGCTTCATCAATGTCACGACCCAAGGCAGCCAGCCGACTTCTGACTACCAAAGTAACAAAAGAAAGTTGAAAGGTGACGTGCCCGATGATCAAAGTCATTAGACCCATTTCAAAACCAGGCACCAGCTGACGCAGTAGGCTGAAACATAAAACCAGGGCCGCAGCTAGAATAATGTCAGGAGTAACCACTGGCAGGTGCACCAGAAAATTCATGGCCGCCGCCAGGCGTTTCGGCCAAGGAAAACGATCCATCCCCAAAGCTAAAGCTGTGCCTAACAAAGTAGCCACAGCGGTAGAGATCACAGCCACAACTAGGCTATTCAAGGCCACGTCTAAAATAATCTGGTTGTGGAAAAGCGACGTATACCACTTCCAAGAAAACCCTTTCCAAACTAAACCATACTTAGCCTGATTGACTGAAAAGACGACCACCGATAGGCTCGGCACATATAGAAAAAATAGACTGAAAATAGCCACGACGGCCACCACCAAGCGCTGAACAATCATGGTCGAACTCCCCCCCGACGATAACTGATAAGGCCGACCATTGTTAGGGCCATCAGAGCTAGGCAAAGAGCCGCACCAAAAGGCCAGTCGCGGCCCTGGCCAAATTGGTTTTGAATAAGGTTGCCAATGAGCATGTATCTAGAACCACCCAGAAGGTCAGTAACCACAAACATAGCCATAGCCGGAATAAAGGTCAAAATAACCCCAACGGTTAGGCCCGGTCGGGTCTGGGGTAGAATAACCCAATGAAAAACTTGTACAGAGCTGGCATAAAGGTCGCGAGCGGCCTCCAAAAGTTCCCAGTCTAGGCGTTCAATGCTAGCATAAAGAGGTAGAGCCATGAAGGGCAGAAAAGTGGAGACCATACCTAGAAAGGTAGCGACCGAGCCGGGAAAGAGAGCCGTTCCCGGAGGAATGAAGTTGAAAAAGGCGGCTATCCGAGCCGGGGGTAGGGCAGGACTCAGAATAAAAAGCCAGGCGTAAGCCCGCACTACTATATTAGTCCAGAAAGGAATCATCACCAGAAATAAAAGCCAGGTTCGCCAGCGCGGACCCCGGGTAGCAATGAAAAAAGTCAGTGGGTACCCCAAAAGAACGCAGAGGACAGTGGTAACTAACCCCACCCACAGACTGCGAGCCAAGATAACCAAGTAATCCGGCGACCAACCGAAAAGGCCGAAGCCAAGCAGGCGACGATAATTATCCAAAGTCCAGGTCCAGTGCAAATCACCAAAATTACCCCGACTGGCCAAAGAGAGAAAGATGAGGCCGGTGGTCGGTAAAGCCAAAAAAACAAAAAGCCAGAGCAGGCCCAGACTTAAAAATAAGGTCCCCCGCATCCGTAGATCGCGGCGCCGATGAATACCGCCATACCAGGTCAAAAGCCCGGAGGCAAATTCAGGTTCCATTTCGGCCGGATTCACGCGAGACGAACTGACCGAAACGTGTGGAGAAGTAGATTCGGAAAGATCATACATAATTCAAAAATACCAAGTCAGTGCTCTAGGGCCACTAGATCTTCCGGGGGGAAAAAAAGACTGACTTGATCACCGGGACGCAAATGATCCCGGGAATGAGTGCGGACGCGAACGCGGAGATCTTCACCCGTCTTGGTTCTTATAGTCTGGCCCGGGGCTAACCAAACATCCAAACTTTGGCCACGATAAATAGCTTCGCGAACCTCGGCCCTCACCCAGTTAGCACGGTCGCCCCCAGCTTCGCCCAGAACAATGCGTTCCGGCCTTATAGCTAAGGTACCCTCATCCCAAACTGGAGCTAGAGACAGATCGAAAGAACCCAAGCTGGTCACTACCCGTCCACCATCGCGGCGAGCCTTAATAATATTAGCCGCCCCCAGAAATTCAGCCACAAACTGGTTCTTAGGGCGGGAATAGACGTCTCGTGGTTCACCCACCTGCTCTACTAAGCCGTCCCGTATAACTGCCAAGCGGTCGGAAACCATCAAGGCTTCATCCTGATCGTGGGTGACAAGAATAAAAGTTTGCTTCAATTTCCGCTGCAGACGGCGCAGTTCTTCCTGTACCTGACCTCGCAGATGAGCATCCAGAGCGCTCATAGGTTCATCTAATAGCAGAATATTCGGTTGGTTGACCAAGGCTCGAGCCAAGGCAACGCGCTGCTTCTGCCCCCCGGAAAGCTGATGAGGATAGCGCCGTTCCAGACCACTAAGACCGAACAACTCTAGTTTTTTAGCCACACGCCGATTCGTTTCGACCGGGTCAATGTGACGAGCTTTTAGACCAAAAGCCATATTTTCAAAGATATTCAGATGAGGGAAAAGAGCGTAGCTTTGAAAAACCGTATTCACTTGGCGCTTAGCGGCCGAAAGTCGGGTGATGTCCTGACCGCCTAAAAAAACATGCCCAGAATCTGGCAATTCCAGGCCGGCGATTACGCGCAATAAAGTGGTTTTACCACAACCGGAAGGACCGAGCAAAGTAAAAAACTCACCCTTGCGGACTTCCAAATTAACACCTTTCAAGGCTTTGTGACTGCCGAAGTTCTTTTGAACCCCCGCCACCAAAAGTCCCATTTCAATCTGGCCTGTCAATTCCTCTCATACGCCTCCCTTTACCCAATTTAAGGTCCGCTAAGGGTTCACTTCTTTCTTATGGGCCGAAAGCAACGTCACTGACCAAGGATTTCGGGAGGAGTGGACCTAAAGTCTCTTAACTCCACGGTTTTAAGTTTACCGTAGCCTGGAATCGTGTTACCTTCGAGCGAACCGGGACCGGATGGCGCCCATTATAGAGCGCATTCATACAAGTCATCTTTTTTAGCACGGAGTAATCTTAAGGTCAAGCAAAAAATCGCCTCTCTCAGAGAAGATCAACCGTAGTCAGTCAAGTATTTTCCTAGAAGAACTAAGGCTTCTTTAATATTAGCTTCAAAATTAGCATAGAAAAATCATAAATAGCCTTCGGCCCCCGACCCAAAATCAATGCCCGGGTCGATTGCTACCCCAGCTTTTTCCAAAATACAATTATCTGTCAATCCATAATAATTTTTGTCGAAAATAAGAAGGCATTCGGTACCCGCTAATTCCCACAAGCGGGCAGTATCTAGAACTGTACCAATAGGATTAGTTAGCGAGTTAATGAGCACAGCCCGTACAAACCCGGGTCAGGACCGCCGTAAAGTCGGCGTAACAAAAGTAAAAACCTTTTTCTTCCCGACCGAACACATAATTAGGAGTGACACCGAAAAATCTAAACATATTGACGTAATAAGGGTAGCCGGGATTGAATAGAATAACTCTATCACCAAAGGTTGAGCAGAGTACCAAAAAGAAAAGTTAACCCCACCGAGGAGCCGGGACAAATGAAAAAGCCTTCCGAGGCCACCGTCACACCGTATCTCTTTTTATAATAAACCAATAAGAAGCTCTTTCAACTCAGGGTCACCAAAAGAGGGTGTGTAATAAGTCCGGTCGTCAACCAGGGCGCAGACGTAAACTTACAAAATAACCGGTGGGATATCAAAATCAGGCGCCCTGATCTGCAATTAAATAATCCGGCGCCCTGCAACTTCCAGTATCCAGACCTTTTCCAAAATAGCCACGATGAAAGGGGTTAACCCCCTAGTCCTCTCCGCTGGCTGAATGGACAGTTAAAAGCCCATAACCTGATGGACGCGTTTCTGAGCCTCCAAAGCCATCTGGGTGTTAGGGACTAGGGCAGCGGCACGGTTGTATGCCTGAGCGGCCTCTTCGGGTTTATTCAGCTTGAGGTAAACTTCACCCAAAAGCATAAAGGTCTCGGCGTCATTAGGGTCGAGGTGGGCGGCATTACCCATATAATCTAGGGCCAACCCATAATTGCCTTGATCCAGGTGAACACGACCGATGAACTGGTAACTTTTGGGATAGTCCGGCGCCACTTCTGTAGCCCTAGTTAGGGCCTGCATGGCCTCGTCGTACTGGCCCAGTTCTAGATAGACCAACCCGATATTAGAAAGAGGAATCTGTTTTTTTTGATAGTTCGGATCTTTCAGACATAGATTAAACTCGGCCAGAGCCAAATCGAAATACTTCTGGGCCAGATAAACTAGACCAAGATTGTTGTGAACGTCGGTGCGATTGGGGTTAATAGCCAGAGCCCTTTGAAAGCTTTCAATGGCTAGAGCGTATTCTTTCATACCATAATAAGAAAGCCCTAGATAATTATGAACGGCGGTATTTTTAGGGGTCAGTTCACGAGCCTTTAAAAGTTCCGGCAAGGCTTTAGTGTATTCCCCTTGCATTAGAAAAGCCGTACTCAGGTTGATCAGAACCTGAGCCTGATCGGCAGCGGAAGGCTCTTTGACTGACCGGCTTTGACTATAGCCATCCAGCAA
>LQAA01000015.1 GCA_001577715.1 Candidatus Adiutrix intracellularis
TATAGCCATCCAGCAAAGCGATGCAACCGGGGGTAGCCAAAAGCAAGGTAACAACAAGAATTAACCCCTTTATATAGGCGCGCCTGATCATGATCGCCACCTCTTTCTAAAGAACTTTATTCAAAGGATATTCGATTATACCTTCGGCACCGTGCTCTAGAAGCTGGGGGATAAGTTCCCGCATCACGTTATCCGCGACCACGGTTTCCACGCTCAGCCAGTCGGTCTTGTAAAGACCGGCTACAGTAGGGGCGTTGAGGGAGGGCAAAAGATTAATCACAGTAGCAGCGTCTTTTTCCCGAACATTCAGTTTCAGACCAACTAGGCCATAAGCTTTCAGAGCACCCTTAAGTAAAAGGGCAATCTGCCTAATTTTGGTTCGCTTGAAATCATCGCGCCAGGCGGTAGGATTAGCGATCAGAAGAGGACTGGTGGTCATAACCTCAGCAATGACGCGCAAGCTATGGGCCCTGATAGTGCTGCCAGTTTCTGTTACCTCCACTACTGCATCAGCCAAACCAGCCACCACCTTAGCCTCGGTGGCGCCCCAAGAAAAATCTACTGCCACTTCCACCCCGCGTTTTGCAAACCAGCGACGAGTAATATTAACCAATTCAGTGGCCACTTTCCGACCAGCCAAGTCTTCCGGCTTCCAATAAGGACTATCGCCAGCCACAGCTAGCACCCAGGTAGCCGGGCGATAGCTAGTTTTGGAATAAACCAAGGTCTCTACCGTCACCACCTCCGCCTCATATTCATCACACCAGTCGCGGCCGGTAAGACCCAGATCCAGAGTACCACTAGCCACATAGAGAGCCATTTCTTTGGCTTTGACCAAGGTACAAGTTAACTGAGGGTCATCGATGGTAGGAAAATAATTGCGCTCCCCCACCCGAATGCGCCAACCCGCCCGGGCAAAAAGCTCCAGAGTGGTCTTTTCCAGCGAACCTTTCGGTAAGCCCAAAACAACTTTACCCTCCATCAGTCTTCCACCAATCTAAATTTTTGATCTATCCCTAACTGATAATGAAAACAACTCCGCCGGCCGGTGTGACAAGAAATACCCCCCACCTGCTCAATCTTGATCAGAATCGCGTCTAAATCACAGTCAAGATACAAAGCCTTAACTTTCTGCACCCGGCCGCTACTCCCACCGCCTTTGTGCCACAGTTCCCGGCGCGATCGGCTCCAGTAATGTACCTCGCCCGTGATTAGAGTCTGCTGGAAAGATTCATAGTTCATGTAAGCTAGCATTAGTATTTCACCGGTTTTAGCATCCTGAACCACTGCGGGTAGGAGGCCTCCGGTTTTTTCAAAATCGGGTTTAATATTTTCCAATTCAATAACTTTACCACTCATATATAGTCGCTACCTCTTGATTATATAAACAAGATTAGATAAAATAATAAATTATTATTATACTTCACCTAACTTCTCAAGGCAAGCTTATTACGCATGGGATACTCACGTTATCCGGGCGAAATGGATCTTCTAAAACTCGGAGTCAACCGCCGCGTGGTTCTAGCAGGGCTGCCCCTACCGGCCCTAGCTCGTCTACTAGTGCAACTGATTCAAAAGCGCCCACAAATTATTATCGCGGCGGTACCCACAACTATCATGGCCGAAGATTTAGTGGGAGATTTAAATTTTTTCTGGCCGGAGGGACAGAATCGGGTGCATCTTTTTCCCGAGTTTGAGGCCAAACCCTTTCTACCACATTCCACTTTAGTCGATCGATCTCTGGAACGGCAATGGACTCTGACCCACTTGGCCTCCGGAGACTCGCCGCGCCTGGTAGTGGCCGCCGCCCAGGCTCTACTTAAGTTAGTTCCGACACCGCAAGATACCCAAACCAGACTGCGCCACCTTAAACCCGGAATAGAAATCGATCTAATTGATCTAAAAAATTTTCTGATCCATAACGGGTTTACACCGGTGGGGCAGGTTGAATCCTGGGGCGACTTTTCGGCCCGTGGCAACATTATAGATATTTTCCCGGCCAGCTCCACCCATCCGGCCCGAGTGGAGCTATTCGACAATCTAGTGGAATCAATCCGCAGTTTCCGAATCGAAGACCAGCGCTCAGTGGGGAAACTAGAATCCCTAACCGTCACCCCAGCCCGCGAATTCAGCTATGACCCCGTTAGCGGCGCGACGGCGGCAGAACGCCTGGTAAAACTAGCTAGACACTGGGGCTGGCATGACCTTTTATGGAAACCCCTGGCAGAAAAATTCCGAGCCGGAGAAGTTTTCAACGGCCTGGAATCTTGGGCCCCCCTATTTACTAAGCTTTCGACTTTGGAAGCTTATCTAAATGGGACCAACTCTCTAATTTACGAACCCGAGGATTTTCTGAAAACCGGGGAGGCGGCCTGGCTCAGCCTAGCCAACCATTACGAACGCCTAAAGTTGGAAGAGCGACCCCATCTAGAAATAGAGCGTACCTGGCGTACCCCCAGAGAAATGCTAGATTATTTTACGTCCACCGGCTCCTGGCGAGCCCGCCATCTGGGAATCCCCGAAATCGAAGAACCAAACACCGCCTATTTCCAAGTACCCGTAGAAATGAACACCAATTTGAAAGCCGAATTCACAGGCGCCCGGGGTGGAATAGGTTTTCTAACTCCGCTGGCAACCCGTCTTAAAAGTCTTATCGCCCGAGGGTTCGAAACCCACCTGGTTTCGCGCTCGTCCGAACAATCCCAGCGCCTAGCAAAAATGCTAGCGGAATATGATCTCACTATCCTTCCCCAACCTAAAGCTACCGCCGGAGAAAAAACCGCTAACCTGTCTCTAGAAGTTGGCCAGCTCTCCGGCGGATTCGCCCTAAACTATGAACATCTAGCCTACATCACCGAAGACGAAATCTTCGGCCAGCGCCAGCCGTCCAAACGCCGCCTAGCTACCGCCGAGTCCGGCCTGCGTTTCGCTTCTATGAAAGACCTGACTCCGGGCGACTATGTAGTTCACAATCTACACGGCATCGGCCAATATCAGGGTCTCGTCACCCTCAATCTATCTTATGGCCAGAAGGGCGACTTCCTACACCTAGTTTACAAGGGCGGCGATAAACTCTACGTCCCGGTGGAACTTTTCGGAGCCGTAGGCAAATATGTGGGATCCGAGGATCGTCCCCCCTCTCTGGACAGATTAGGGGGACTAAGCTGGGACCGGGTCAAAGCTAAAGTAAAAGAAAACATCCGCCAAATGGCCGAAGATCTTTTACGACTTTATGCCGCCCGCCAAACTACTGTCGGTCACGCCTACGAACAACGAGACAGTTTATTTCTAGAATTTGAAGCTGCCTTTGAATACGCCGAAACCCCGGATCAGAAGCGAGCTATCGACGAAGTGCTAGCCAATCTGGCCGCCCCTCGACCTATGGATCGCCTCATCTGCGGAGACGTAGGCTACGGCAAGACGGAAGTGGCTATGCGGGCTGCTTTCCAAGTAGTCAGCGAAAAAAAGCAAGTGGCGGTTCTGGTGCCCACCACTATTCTAGCTGAGCAACATGAGCAAACTTTTAACGCCCGCCTGAGTCCCTGGGGACTTAAAACAGCTTCCATATCACGTTTCAAAAAATCAGCTGAAATAAAAACTCTTCTGAACAAGGTCGCCACCGGCCAACTGGATGTACTCATCGGCACCCACCGCCTTTTACAAAAAGATGTACATTTCAAAGATTTAGGGTTAGTGATCATCGACGAGGAACATCGCTTCGGAGTGCGGGATAAGGAAAAACTGAAAAAACTCCGCACTGAAGTGGATGTTCTGGCTCTGAGCGCTACTCCCATTCCCCGCAGTCTATCTATGTCTCTGGCCGGAATTCGCGATTTCAGCTCTATCAGCACGCCCCCTCAAGACCGCCTAGCAGTCAAAACCACCCTTCTTAAATATGAAGACGAAGCGGTCTGCGAAGCCATTGATCACGAACTAGCCCGGGGTGGCCAGGTTTTTCTAGTCCACAACCGGGTGCAAGATATTCATCTATTGGTTAATAAACTCCGCCACCTTATGCCCTTGGTTCGGTTCGGAGTCGGTCATGGCCAAATGAAGGACCACGAATTAGAAGGAGTTCTAGGTAAATTTCTAAACCGGGAACTAGATGTCTGGATCACCACCGCCATCGTGGAGTCAGGTCTAGATTTCCCTTCGGTGGGCACCATTATCATCAACCAGGCCGACCGTTTCGGTCTAGCCCAACTTTACCAGCTGCGCGGCCGAGTGGGGCGTGGCCGTCAGCAGTCTTATGCCTATTTAATGGTCAACAACCCAGATACCCTAACCACCGACGCTAAAAAACGCCTTAAAGCCATTTTGGATCACACCGAGCTCGGCAGCGGCTATCAGATTGCTAGACACGACCTAGAAATTCGCGGTAGCGGTAGCATTCTGGGGGCAGCTCAGTCGGGCCAGGCTCAACTGGTAGGTTACGAAATGTATACCCAGATGATGGAGGAAGCCGTCCGCGAACTAAAAGGCCAGAAAACTGAAACGGACCTGGAACCAGAAGTTGTGTTAGGTCTACCCAGTTATCTCCCAGAAAAATATGTGCCGGATACCTCCGCCCGGCTGCTTCTTTACCGCCGCCTAGCCACAGCCAAAACCCTGGAAGAAATAGAAGCCCTGCGAGAAGAAATGTGCGACCGTTTCGGGCCGTTACCCGAAGAGGCCCAAACTCTAACCGCCATCATGGAAATAAAAATAAACCTTAAAAAAACCGGCGTCACCCGACTAGAAACCGGCTCCAAAGGACTAACTCTAACTTTCGGCTCCCACGGTCCGGCAAATTATGAGCGGGTCATAGCCTTAGTTATGGATAAAAAACGTCAAGTTCGCCTGTCCCCCTCTGGTAAACTCTTTGTCGACAAAATGGTCCTCAGGAGCCGAGTCGATTTGGAGAATGTGAAATTTTTCCTGTCGGCTTTGAGTAGTGAGACTCAGGCTTAGATACCACACCCTATAAAAGCTACCCGACTAATTCTGGCTACTAACACCCCTAGGCAGTAGCTGGCTGTTTCAATGACTGGAAACTGCCAGAGATATAGCCACTCTGATGAACAGCCGCTTCACCACCCTGGTCAAGTGGTCAAGGTTAACCAGGTGCTGGCTTAGGGCCTCTATCCGCAGCTAGGACTAGGCCCTCGGGCCTCCCGACCATCACCCAAACCCGGACCCTAAAAAACTTATCGCTAAACAGATTATTTTAGCCAAAATCATAATAAAGAGAGTTTTCGTAAATGATAAGAAACGTAAATGATAAAAAATTAAAGAGACTTTTAAAACTCTAGATTCTACTTAGTTCAGCTGCTCTCCTCCGGAAGATGCAACGGCCGGCTTACATAAGGCCTTGCGAAACCAACTGCTTTTGCGTAAAATAGAATAAAGAATCACTTTAGAAAAATAGATTCTTTTAACCGAAGAATGACAGGTCTTATGGCAGAACTGACCCAAAACAAGGTTTCTACGCTTCAAGGTGCGGGTACTTTTGATCCCTACCCCCGTCAAACTATCAAAGCTGCCCGACCTGGCCTAGGGTGATCAAGATTAACTAGCCTACGGCTTTAAATTAGATGGTCTGGTCGTGGTTATCTCCGAACCTGTCTAACTTTAGGGTGATCATCTAGCTCCCGACCTGTTTGAAGCTCTGAAAACCACCTCGGTACGTGACCCGACTTAATACCTTCATTCGCCTTCAGAAAAGCCGAACTATTTACGAAGTTCTGCCAAGCGACAAAGAATCTTCGGCCCAGGAGAAATTATGCGCTAACTAAGCTACCTTTAAAACTCGGGCCGGGAAAAAGTTTTTCCGATAGCTAAACCGTCCGTCAGGTCACCGCCTACATCATAATAAATCCGGAACTAGCTATTGTAAATCATTAATCAAAATTTGCGAAAGCATTGCCTATGCCTACTAATAACCTGACGCCTGTGAATAAGCTAATAAAACTGGTCTTGGTACTTTTCCTCGCCCTGAGCTCGGTTTTTTTCTCGCTGTTTCAGGCCCGAGCCGATTCCGACGGTATTGCAGCCGTAGTTAACGGCGAGCTCATCACCTTAAAACAACTAGACAATCGCATTATCGCCTTGACCCAGAGCAATCGGATCCTCCCCGACGTCGACCGCGGCCAGTTACGAGAAAAAGTGTTAGACGACCTTATCGATCAGGAGCTCATCAACCAAGCAGCTAAAGCTAAAGGCGTTTTCGTCACCGAAGCTGAAGTTCGAGAGGCCGAGACTAATATTATCAAAAAAAACGATATCACCGAAGCTCAGTTCCGAGCTTCCTTAGCCCATACGGGCTTCAGCGTGGAAGCCTTTCGGGAGGGGCTACGCCTGGAGATCCTACGCAACCGAGTCATGGGTTCCAACGTGATGAACAAGATTGTGATCACAGACAGCGAAGTTCAGGCCTATCTCAACGGGGAAGGCTCCCGTCTCAGTCCGGAAGGTGGCGACGGCCGCCTTCTCCGAATGATTCTCATTCCCCTTAACCCGAGAAATCAGGAGGCTTCCTTGACTGAAGCCAAGCGAATAAAAGACGAAATAGAAAGCGGCCTTAGTTTCGCTGAAGCTGCAGCAAAATATTCCCAGGGCCCGGGTGCGGCCAACGGCGGCGACCCTGGCGACGGGGTCACGGTTAACAAACTACCCCTACCCCTGCAAGCCGCCTTTGCTAATCTTAAACCTGGTCAACCTAGTGAACCGGTCAACGCGGGCAAGGCTCTGGTCATCTTTACCGTAGCCGCGGACGCCTCTCTGCCCCCCAGCTCCGGAGGCAATTTCGACCCGAAAACTAAAGAAACCGCCCGCCGCAGCCTGGAGAGACAGAAAATGCAGCAAAATTTTACCAAATGGATCGATGACCTTAAACGCAACGCGATAATTCAGCGGCGCTAAATACTAGAAGAGCGAGTAGATAAATTATGACCGGGGTAAAAAAACGACGCGGAGGTCCCTACCTAGCAAGCCAGAAGGCGGTATCAGGGTCTAAGGAGATAGCTAGCGCTGAAGGCCAGGAACAATTATTGTGTTCCACCCACCTCAGCCCGCTAGATCCAATACGGCAGGAAAAGAGCCTGGTGGCTCTAGGCCGGCTTTTAAAAACTAAAAGAGAGATTAACGGCCTAACTAGACGGGATATGATGATTAAAACTAGAATCCCCATAGACCAGCTGGAATCTATTGAAGACGGTCTCCTTTCCAAACTACCGCCGGTTTTTGCCAAAGGTTTTTTGCGGGCCTACGCCAATGAATTAGGCTTGGACACTGAAGCAATTTTAAACGACTATCGCAAAATGACCGGCGAATTTAAAACTGAGCCACCCAGCTGCGATCCCCTGACCCCCCAGTATGTGAAATCCAGCATCGGTACAGCGGGTTTGCGACCAAATTTCCGAGTTCTTTTTGTCGCCACTGGCCTGGTTATAGCTGCCTTTTTCATCTCTTTCTGGCTCTGGCCTGGTTTTATAAATGTTATACTCTCTACCCTATCTTTAGGTGATAAGCTCCCGTTCCCTGGAACAAAGACAGCAGCCACCCTGACGGAAAAAGGCACGGCCCCTCTGGCCGTTATCAGCCCAACCGAATCCGCTTCCACTGTGGTTTCCAGCCTTCAGACCTCCACCTTCGACCCAGCGAACGTTACCCTTATCTCCCCATCGCCGGAACCTATACCGATCGGCAATGTTGCTATAGCCGGCGGTTCCCTGGCTCAGGTTGAACCTGAACCTATCACCGACCTAGTTTCGGCACCGGACCCAATCCAACTAGGCGGAGAACTAACTCTAACCAGCCAAAAAGACGGCATCTGGCTTCAACTGATAGTTGATGATAAACCCATCGAACACTTCCTGCTTAAACGCGGCGAAAAAATCACTCGCAGCGCCGAAAATTCTATTGTCGTTATCACCGGCCAGGCTAATGCTCTCTCCACCATATGGAACGGTCAGGATAATGGTCTACTGAGCGACGTGCCCATTGCTGAAATTACTTTTCCAAAAACCGCTACAAAGGAGCATAAAAATACAGGCTTATCAATAGATAAATATTAATTCAGACTGACCTAGCCTCAAGATAACATTAGAAACGTATAACGCATTAATTTATTATAATAAAATCTAAAACTGAATATAATTTAAAACAAAAAGACTAAAAATTTATTGCTAAGTATTACAAGTATAGTACAATCTAACCAAAAGGTAATAAAACAAGTTATGCTGTTTGAACTTATAACTAAAGGACTTTATTAATCAACTAAAGAGATTTATCTGTTCGCAATAGGACAGTTATAGTTAAAGCCGTCTATCCATATAAGTACTAGAAATTAAAACATCTTATTATTAAAATTAAGTAATGTATTTTATAATTTAAAAGCTCCAGCACCTTCTGAAATATCGAATGTATCAGCAACTATTATAGTTAAAAAATCTGCCCAGTAAATCACTAGCGTTCACATTTTTACCATCTTTTCTTTTCCCACTATGGAAAAGATTCTTTACCATGTACAAAGTAAATCCCCTTATATTACATTCGTAATTATGATCGTTTTGTATTTAAAGCGATATTTAATGAATCATTACCACCCAGTAATTTAGTAAAAACTTAAACAATCCGTTTACTAGGGCATTGTTAGAGCCCACGACCTAACTCAAGATTAAAATAAAAGCTATTTATACACAGTTAGTTGATCTAACTGTCTATTTCCAAGCACCTCTACTAGTTATGAAAATAATGGTTGATCAGGTTAATTGAACGGCCGTAGGTAAATACTGATAAATTTTTTCAACCTAAGTATTATTTATGAGTATTGACGCTATAGGATTAACTCAATTAAAAACACGTTCCTCTGAACAACATACGAAAGATGATTAATCCAGTCATTATTTTTGGATCGATTTATTGTTAAGCTTTTCCCTGAAACTTAAGTTTATATACCAAAAAAATTAAAACTAAGTTAGAAACTACCTTCAAAAGAATAACGTAAAATGCTAGACCTATTGCATAGCTTATTTAGTTTAGAAATTTACTGACGATGAAATAATACTTACTACCACATTATATTGCAGAAGCAGATATATTATAACTTTCTAGTATTTAGTCTCGGCATCTTTAACTTCACTTTTAAACTAAATTTTAACTAGTTCTACTCTAGATCGTAAATCTTCATCCGCGTTTGAACAATTATCTTTATATTCGGATGACTTTATTAAAAAATAAAGGAGTTAAAGATGGATGTTATCCCCTTTTCTGGATTCTACCTGGAGATATCAAAAATCAGGAAGAAAAATTGCTTGCGCCTTTAGATTATATTAAAATAGCCATTTTTTGACTATTACTTTGTTTTTTATAAACAACCTTTTATTCTTCAGAATACTTTTTATTTACCCCAATAATATAAAAATGCCCATAGAATTAGCCAGTTATCTTCAAAAAAGTATCTTTTTTTCTACAAACAAGGCATGGTCACTCCCGGGCAACAATTTTTTTAACTATCTATAGCTACAGACGAATTTTCTAATCCGCTATTAACGAAAAAACTATGCCTCGGACTTTAGAAAAGTATTATTGTGAAAATAAGTGTCGGATAAAACATGAAAATGGAGCCAGGCCCACTTTTATTATTGGAGTTTCAGCGGTTCTCATTTTAACATATTTTGTATCGAGTCTATCGAAATATACTTGAATTTATGGTAGCTTATATTAAAATATATTCATGATTTATACTAGATAACTATATATCCTTACTTTGGGAACAGGTGAAGAAGTACCGAACAAGCGTTTCGGTCAAAATATTTATTATTCCATATCTAGCATATGCTTGCGGTATTTTTCTGTTTTTTATGTACCGTCCTTCTTTCTGGTCTATCATCTTAATTCTTTAAGGCGTGCATGAATGCTTCAGGTTACAAACTCTTTTTCAAAATATACAAAATTCTTCGAATGTCCACATCCGCCAAATGCTGGATGGAATTTAAACCGACCTTTTTAATTCAGTGTTTTTTAATGTCCTTTTTAATTTACGTTTGATAGATCCCCTAACCCCCTTTAAACAAATTGTCGATAGTTTTTTAATTATTCTGGATGAATTTAAGTATTTTAATTCTTAATAAAATATATTGTCGGTATAACTAGCTAGAAGAAATTCCGATTAACTATAGCTAATTTTCTTTGAAAATCAACTGGACTAATTTTAAAATAATAACCCCTGCCGATAAAGTAAGCTTTTTGACATATATCTTCATTCCTAACTTTAACCCTTTTAGAGATAACCTTGAAAGCTTGCTCAGATACGCCAAAAATAAACAGCAACTTAGGAAATAAGACCTTCAATATTCTAAAAAATAACGGCTATATTTTGGAACATAATCTCAGATATAAAAAAGAAACTCTCGCCGCGCTCCCAGTAATATTAATTTATTGGCCTTCACCATGCACATCGTTTACCGATTAATCGAAAATACTATGACAGAAAGCGCAAAAATAATTTCAGTACTAAAATACATCTCTTTCTTCATCTCTGAATCTATCAGCAGATATCACTATCTTCACCTCCTGGGATGCGCTCCTCAAGACGATTATATTTAGGTGTCCTGCCTCTAAAAATACACTAACTTAGCCTTTATTCTTATTTTGCAACCTTAAACCAAGAATTACTGCGGGAAATTAGTTCTGGTTGACGCTCAACCCAGCTACCGCTATAATAAAAAGATTCCACTTTAAATTCTAATTGAGGAACAAAAACCACCATGGCCAATCATGCCGTCCAAACTACCCCAGAAACCCCGGTAGCAGAT
>LQAA01000016.1 GCA_001577715.1 Candidatus Adiutrix intracellularis
AAACCCCCGGTAGCAGATTATTTACACCCGACGAGGAAAATAGTCCCTTTATCCAAGCTCGTTTCAACAAAGCCCGCGAATTAGCGGAAAACGGCCGAAACCTTTATCCTAATACTTTCCGACCCACGCATAAAATAGCCGGGTTGCGTTGTAATTTTGGCGAAATGACTCCCACCCAACTAGAAACTCTAGAAGACGTTTTTACCCTCGCTGGGCGCATCATGGCCCGCCGTGACTATGGAAAGAGCGTCTTTTTCGATTTCACTGACTCCAGCGGCCGCCTTCAGGCCTATATAAGAAAGCAAGCTGTGGACGAAGATACCTTCGCCCTCTTTAAACAACTCGACTTAGGCGATTTAATAGGCCTATCCGGAGGTCTATTCAAAACTAAACCGGAGAATTAACCCTTCTAGTCTCTCGGCTAGAACTAGTAACCAAGTGTCTGTGGCCCCTGCCAGAAAAATATCACGACCTCCATATTGAAACCCGCTATCGTCAACGCTATATCGATCTGATCATGAACGAAGACAGCCGCCGCCTTTTCCTTCTGCGCTCAAGAATAGTAGGGGCACTACGCGAGTTTATGACCGCCAGGAACTTTATAGAAGTCGAAACGCCTATGATGCACACCATCCCTGGCGGGGCTGTGGCTAAACCATTCGAGACCTTTCACCACGCTCTCAACCGCCGGCTCTATCTGCGTATAGCCCCCGAACTTTACCTGAAACGTCTACTAGTGGGCGGCTTCGACCGAGTCTTTGAAATTAACCGCTGTTTCCGTAATGAAGGTCTCAGCATCCAACACAACCCCGAATTTACGATTATGGAGTTTTACCAAAGCTACGCCGACTTCACCGAGCTCATGGATTTAACTGAGGAAATGTTCGTTTTCGTGGCTGAAAAAACCATCGGCTCCACTAATTTAACCTATCAGGGCACCCCGATCAATTTCCGACCGCCCTGGCCGCGAGTCCGTTTCGACCGCGCAGTGGTAGAAATAGGCGGGGCTCCCGAAAATATCTTGTCCAGCCCCAGCGCGGCTCTGAGCTATCTTAAAAGCCTCGGCGGGGAAAAAGCTGACACTGACATTCCCGGCAAAATTCTGGCAAAAATTTTCGATCTCCAAGTAGAACCGAAGCTAGTTAATCCCACCTTCGTCACTTATTACCCGGCCGATATCAGTCCATTGGCCCGCCGCAATGGAAAAGAACCTAACCTGACCGATCGCTTTGAACTGTTCGTCTCTGGCCGCGAATTAGCTAACGCTTTTTCGGAATTAAACGACCCTCTGGATCAGCGAGAACGCTTCCGCCGCCAGGCGGCCGAACGAGCTGCCGGAGATGAGGAAGGTATGCATATGGATGAAGACTACGTCCGAGCTCTCATGTACGGCATGCCCCCGGCTGCCGGTGAAGGCGTCGGTATCGATCGCCTGGTCATGCTTCTGGCTAACGCCCCAGCCATTAAAGACGTTATTTTATTCCCTCACCTCAAACCTACCGCTGGATAACGATTTTGTCCATTGAAAGCAGCATAGCCTTTCGCTACATGCAGGCCCGGCGTAAGGAAAACTTCATTTCCCTCATCACCGTCATCTCCATCGGAGGGGTAGGTCTAGGAGTGGCCGCCCTGATTGTGGTTCTAGCTGTTCTAGCTGGTTTTGAAGATAACCTCAAGGAAAAATTCCTGGGTATCACCTCTCATATAGTAATTATGCATCTGGATGGCGGCCTTACCGACTGGCAGGAACTAATTGAAAAAATAAAAACCGTCCCCGGCGTTAAGTCAGCCGAACCCTACGTTTATGGTCAAGTGCTAGCTAACGGCCCCAACGGTCCACATGGAGTGATGATTAAAGGTCTGGCCCCAGAATTAACCGCCGAGGGTAGCCAACTTTCTAATCTGGGTCTGTCACGCGGCACTTTAGATCTTTTTCTGAATCCTGAAAATTTTCAAGAGCCCCCCATCATCCTGGGCCGAGAACTAGCCTCTCAGATGAATGTTTATCAATACGATCAGTTGAAAATTATCTCCCCCTTCGGCCGGATTACCCCTCTGGGTAGCCGTTACCCCCTAACTAAAACTTATCAGCTAGCCGGCACCTTCCACAGTGGCCTTTATGAATTTGATTCTAATATGATCTTCCTGTCCCTAGCCGAAGCTCAGACTCTCATGGCTATGGACGGCGAGGTTTCCACTATTGAGGTTATGATTAACGATATCTACCAAGCGACCGAAATTCGCGAGGCTATCCTACAAACCATAGGAACCGATAAATATTGGGCCAACGACTGGATGCAACGTAACCTAAATCTCTTCGCCGCCCTAGAACTGGAACAAACAGCCATGTTCGTAGTGCTGACTCTGACTATTATCGTAGCCGCCTTCAACATTATCTCTACCCTCATTATGATGGTCATGGAAAAGAACCGCGATATAGCTATTCTCAAATCCATGGGCGCTACTAGGCGGCAGATTCGACGTATCTTTACCTTTCAGGGCCTGACCGTAGGTCTTATTGGAGCTCTAGGCGGGCTAATTATGGGCGTAACTCTATGTCTTTTACTCAAAGAATACAAATTTATAGAACTACCCGCCGACATCTATATGATGGATAGCCTACCCGTGGAAATGCGGCCCCTCCACCTCATCCTAACTTTAGGGATAACAATAGTCATCAGCTACCTAGCCACTATCTATCCAGCACACAAAGCCGCCTGCCTCGACCCAGTGGAAATTCTGCGCTATGAATGACCAAGCCGTTACCCTTGAGGCCAAGGGGCTAACCAGGGTCTTCAAAAGTGGCCTAGAAGATTTGTGCATTTTAGATAACCTAGACTTAGTCGTGCCAAAAGGGACATCTATGGCTATTTTAGGCGCCTCCGGCACCGGTAAATCTACCCTGCTCTATGTCTTGGGCGGGCTAGACCGACCCACCAGCGGCCAGGTGCTTTTCGAGGGCCGATCCGTCTTTACGCACACCGAAGAAGAACTAGCAGCCTGGCGGAGCCGAGTTATCGGTTTTATTTTTCAGTTTCACCATCTGTTGAGCGATTTCACCGCCTTGGAAAACACTACCCTCCCGGCCCGTCTAGCTGGTCTTTCCCCCGCCGAGTCCGAAGCTCGAGCCTGGCCCCTTTTAAAGCGAGTCGGTCTGGCCGGTCGACTTGACCATAAGCCCGGTAAACTTTCCGGTGGTGAACAACAACGCGTAGCCTTAGCCCGAGCTCTAGTTATGAAGCCTAAAATTCTTCTAGCCGACGAACCCACCGGCAACCTTGACGCCAAAAATGCCGCTGCCGTAACCACTCTTATTCTGGAACTAGTGGCCGAGCACAATCTAGCCGCCGTCATAGTAACCCATAATGACCGTCTGGCCGGCCTGGTCGACATCTCCCTGGAATTAGTCTCCGGCCGGCTCACCCCCGCCGGCGATAATAGAGGATAAGTCATGCCTTTGAAACTCCACAATACTTTAAGCGGACAGCTGGAAACTTTTGAACCACTAACCCCCGGCCGAGTCACTTTTTACGCCTGCGGGCCCACAGTCTACGATCACGCCCATGTGGGCCATGCCCGAGCCTCGGTCGCTTTCGATATTCTTGTGCGACACCTTCAGCGCGCCGGTTTGACCGTAGACTACGTCCGCAACTATACCGATGTAGATGATAAAATAATCAAACGGGCGGCGGAAACCGGTCGAAACTGGCGGGATCTGGCCCAAATCCATATCGACAGCTTTAACGAAGATATGGTAGCTTTAAAGTGTCTCATCCCCACCCATACTCCCCGAGCTACGGAATATATTGAAAAAATGATTGAAGACATAGCTAACATCGTGGCCCGCAATCTGGCCTACGAAACCAGCGGCGATGTCTACTTCGACGTCCAGGCTTTCCAGGGCTACGGCCGCCTCTCCCACCGAGAGTTAGAGGAACAGGAAGCTGGGGCCAGGGTGGCAGTGAATAAGCGCAAAAAGTCTCCGGGCGATTTCGCCTTGTGGAAAGCAGCTAAACCGGGTGAACCTTCCTGGCCCAGCCCCTGGGGTCCGGGGCGACCCGGTTGGCATATTGAGTGTTCCACCATGAGCTTTAATTTGCTAGGGCCGGAATTCGATATCCACGGCGGCGGACAAGATTTAATTTTTCCCCATCACGAAAATGAATTAGCTCAATCTGCGGCCCTAGGTCGGCCCCTGGCTCGATTCTGGACCCACAACGGATTTGTGCGTTTAAACAATGAAAAAATGTCCAAATCTCTCGGTAATTTTTTCACGGTTAAAGAAATTCTTAAAAAATTTGACGGCGAAACTTTGCGTTTTTTTCTAGTTTCTAAGCATTACCGCGGGCCGCTAGATTTTTCCGATGAAGCCCTAGCTGAGGCCGAAAAAGCTCTCGAAAGGATCTATCGAGCTCTAGCAGCGGCCGAAGAAATTCTGGACAAAAGTGATTTAATCTTTAAAATGGATTTGGCTCAAGCCTATCTTGATAAATTTAATGAAGCTTTAGATGATGATTTAAATATCGCTCGGGCTTTAGGAGTAGTTTTTAACACGGTGCGAGCTTTGAATAAAGCTTCTGCCAGCGGGAACTCGGCCGATACGGCCGCCTATTACGCGGCTCTAAAAATAATGGGCGAGGAACTAGCCCTGTGGCAACGCGAACCCGGCGAATTTTTCTCTTCTCTAGGCACGCGCGACGGTAACAAACTCTCCTCAGAGGTTATAGAAGAACTCATCACCGTCCGGGCCGCCGCCCGAACCGCTAAAAATTGGACCGAAGCAGACCGTCTGCGAAACGAACTTATGGCTAAGGGGGTTATTTTGGAAGATAAAGCTGGAACGACCACCTGGAAATACAGCGCTTAGCCCCATTAAAATGACCGAAAAACGTAAATTTCAACTAGTCAGCGAATACCAGCCTCAAGGTGACCAACCGGAGGCCATCCGCACCCTAGTGGGTAACTTACGTGACGGCGCTCCCCACCAAGTGCTGCTGGGGGTGACTGGTTCCGGTAAAACCTTCACTATAGCCGGTGTGGTAGCCAAAGTGGGCCTGCCGACTCTAGTTTTAGCCCCTAACAAAACTCTAGCCGCTCAACTTTACGGCGAATTTAAAAGTTTTTTTCCACACAACGCAGTGGAATATTTTGTCTCTTATTACGACTATTACCAACCGGAAGCCTATATCCCTCAGTCAGATACTTTCATAGAAAAAGACAGTCAGATCAACGAGTCCATAGATCGAATGCGCCATGCAGCCACCAGGGCGCTTCTGGATCGCGAAGATGTTTTAATTGTGGCCTCAGTTTCATGCATTTATGGACTAGGTTCCCCAGAAGCCTACAGCGCCCTGATGCTTCACCTAGAGGTGGGAGTGAATCGCCCCCTGGAGCTAGTGCTAACCAAACTAATAGAAATGCAATACGAACGCAACGATTTCGACTTTCACAGGGGGGTCTTCCGAGTGCGAGGAGACGTGCTCGAAATATTTCCAGCCTATGAAGAAAGTGAAGCAGTACGGGTAGAATTTTTCGGTGATACCGTCGACCGCCTTAGCCAAGTGGATCCTTTGCGAGGCGAGGTTATCCGGTCAATGACCGAGGCTTTCATATACCCCAGCAGCCATTACGTCAGTACTCGTAAAAATCTGGAACGAGCTATGAACGTTATCCGCCTGGAACTAAAAGAACGGCTAGATTTTCTCTATCGAGAAAATAAGCTACTTGAGGCCCAACGACTAACTCAGCGGACCAATTTCGATCTGGAGATGATGAAAGAACTGGGCTGGTGTCACGGCATTGAAAATTATTCTCGGCCCCTGACCGAGCGCAGCCCAGGCCAGCCGCCCCCGACTCTGCTGGATTATTTCCCCGAAAAATTTCTGATGGTCATCGATGAAAGCCATATCGCTCTCCCCCAGGTGCGAGCCATGTGGCACGGCGACCGTAGTCGTAAGACCACTTTGGTAGAATACGGCTTCCGCTTGCCCTCAGCCTTGGACAATCGCCCTCTGACTTTCGATGAATTCAATACCCGTCTAACCCAAGCCATCTATGTATCCGCCACCCCGGCCGCTTATGAACTTGAGCTTTCCGCCGGGCTAATCGCCGAACAAATCATTCGCCCCACTGGTCTCATAGACCCACCGATTACTGTCAAACCCGCCCAGGGGCAGGTGGATGACCTCTACGGTGAAATAAAAAACCGCGTGGCCCGGAAGGAACGCGTTCTGGTCACCACTCTAACCAAACGCATGGCCGAAGATCTAACGGAATATCTAACGGAACACGAGCTCCGGGTCCGATATCTACACTCAGACATCAAGACCTTCGACCGAGTGGAAATTTTACGCGGGTTGAGGCTGGGCGAATTTGACGTACTCATTGGCATAAACCTACTGCGCGAAGGTTTAGACTTGCCAGAAGTTTCTCTAGTAGCCATTTTAGATGCGGATAAGGAGGGCTTTCTCCGTTCAGCCCGCTCCATCATTCAGACCTGCGGCCGTGCAGCCCGTAATGTCGGTGGCCAGGTTATTTTATACGGTGACACCGTCACCCCGGCCATGGCTGAGGCCCAACAAGAAATCGAGCGACGGCGACTTAAACAAATAAAGTTTAACCAAGAACACGGTATCACACCAGCAACCATAAAAAAAAGCCTCGACTCCCTCTCCACTTCCATCTGGGAAAGAGATTACGCGCCTATTCCCGAGGCCCGTCGATCTCAGGATAACCTCCAAACCATTCCCCCCGACGAAATTCCCTACATTATTAAGGCTTTAAAAAAAGAGATGAAAGCAGCCTCCGATGAATTTAATTTTGAAAAAGCCGCCCACCTTCGCGACCAGATTAAGGCCTTAGACAGTGCCTCTCTATTAGCCTAATGGGAAAAACCGTAGGGTAAGACCATCCCCACTAACCCCCTTAGTTAAACCACGATGAAAAGGTTAAGAGTCCAGGCTACTCCCCTTGGTTAGCGATCCGGCGAATATTATTTTTATAAGAGACCCGAGCCTTATCGCTGGCCTGTGTTTAAACTTCTAGCGCCGCTGACCGTGATGGTATTTGTTAGCAGAGGGTTTTTAGTGTAGCTAAGCTCTGAAAGATACTATAGTCGGCTGAATTCAAATTAATACTCATCAAGAGGCTTTTACTTTAGAGTTAAGTAAGAATAACTATCGGAATAAATCAACATCTCCAGGCTATAAATATTTTATAGAGTTTTAGAGTTAGAGGAGCAGATAACGTCATATAACTAGTCCAGAAACCGGCCAGCTAGGCTTAGACCATCCGCTAAAGTGCAGGTTAGGTGGGTAGATAGTTCACCATTAAAAAAACCTACCCCAGACCTTTAAATGGCGGAACGACGCCATCTACCGTTTTGAGCCAAGAAGAAAAATCAGCGTCAAAGAGGGTCAAGACATAATTTTTATTAAGACCGCCCGAACTTTTTACTGGAACCTTGGATATAAATTAGTATATTTTTATATAAACATCCGCTTTTTTATTGAACTAAATTATATCATAAAATAGAAACACTAGCTACTAATGCTCGTCTTTACCAGAATAACGGTCGAAACCCTCGCCCTAATCGACTCGCCGACTGGAAACAATCAGAAAATCTTAACAGGTTTCTCAAACTTCTTTAGTTAAAATTAAAAAATTTTTTAAGGGAAGCTGAGATATTTTTTAAAAGAATCTATTGGCTATAACAATATATATTTATTATATTAATATTAGGGGCATTGGGGTCATCGTTTTCAGGTATATTTTTTAACTAATCTATTCAGGCTGCTGCCGCTAGCTTTAGATTGAATCGCTAGTTTTGCGTGAAAGTCTGGCGGCTGGCACAAAATTACGCACCCGAACAGAGTAAGAACTACTAAGTTCGTGTCCCATTTTAGCACAACTTTCAAAATAAAAGTTTACGAATTCTTAAACCGCCTTACATTCTTCTTCAACAGAATCAATATGAAAGCTAATAATATCATTTATACCCCCGATATGACCCATAAAACATTCATCCTCGGTGCTGAAAGATCCAATAACCATATAATCTTTGTATCTCATTGTATTATTTACTGTATCTATGGAATTACTCCTATATTAATCAAGAACTTTTTGTATCCAGCACTTGGTATAAAAAGTGTTGCAGATCTAAAAAGGCATTCAAAAAGGGGGGGGGGCGATGTTGACGCGATAGCACGGAAACAGCGTGGTTTGGGACGAATTATTCTTACCAGCAATGATGAGTCCTTATTTAATCCAGAGCTATTAAAAATCTACAAGGCTAAAGGGAAGATTAAGTTAAATTTTTATTTTTTAAACGACTAAAGTTTTCTGCTGAACAAAGTCTTTTTAAAGAAAGAGACCCGCATTAAAGCGTTAGCTTTCTTAATGATGCTATGCTTGACGATCTATTCTCTATTAGAAGTAAAGTTGCGTAAAAGCTTGTCTAATAAAAACTTAATAATTCCAGCTAACTTAAAAAAGACACTTCACAACTTACACTAAAATAATCATTCAATTTTTTACGTAAGTATAAAAAATGCAATTTTTGCTTCATTGAGTCTCGACCTAACCTACATAAAACAAGGCGACTCAACTCCTACCATTTTAAACGTATTTTGGAATAATTTAAAAAAGTACCTGCTTGCAAAGGGCCCTAACAAATATATGCTATATCATAAAAGATAAGTTTAAAAATAAGGGTTCCGTCGTTATTACTGACATATCGGATACCTTCCACCTAGACGGGGACGATCAAGACCGTAAAAAAAAGATCAGTAAAAAAACCAATGCAGCTATCACTCTCGTGATGGTCTCTGGCCAAAAACGAGGGCTTAAATTTAATAAAATGGATAGAGATCCTTTCTTAAGTAACTCTCAAAACAAGATATAGTTGGGTAGCTTTGATAAAAGCATACTGTTATTAATTGTTACTATATAAATTATATATAGACACTAAAAAAGGTGAATAGGTTTTATAGATAATATAACCGAGCGAAGCAAAAATCGTGCTAAAGCTGAGCTGTAGGGCTGACTAATTTTAAAAGAGTTAAAGCTCATCTAAACTACTCATTCATTAGAGAGAATTTTATAATTGAACTTTTTGCTCACCAAACAATTTTAAAAATATACCTAAAAGAACATTTTATTATAAACTACTATAATTATTTATATAAACAAAGCGCCCCGCTTTTTTATTAAATTTTTCTAACTGACCATACTTTTGATCAGTGTTTTAAAAACCTAATTAACATAACAGAGAATAAAAGAGCCTATCTTGGTAAATTAATATTATAATTATGTATTATTATTACAATTTTAGCTATTTTGGAAAAGTCAAAAAATAAAATTACTCCCACCGAATGTTTAATCTGTTTTAAAAAAATTTGCTAATTACTTATTTTTTTATATTATAGATTAGGGATAGATAAATATGCAGCCTTAACATTTTTAGCTTGTTATGCTGAAAGCAGAAAGACACTCAACTATAGTTGAACATTCACTAAAGTATTCTCCCTCAGCTCTTCCAATTATTATTTTCCAGATTTCATCCTACGTGTGTTTAATAAAGCTATTTCTCTTCCATTAGTAATACAGTTACTTTTCTAGCTCAAAATTGTTATATTAGAAAATGTAGCGGCTGCTTGAACACCCCCACCCCGGTTAAAGCTCATCCTCCAGCTTTAGTCAAAGGTCTGAAAAACCGCCCCTTATGGATTAGTAATTTCTATATGGAGTCTTTTATTTATCTTCAAAAAGACGGCTAATCTAATATGACAGGACCCTACTAACCACTGAGACCAGCACATCCAAAAGAAACCCTGCATAGGACATCGCTTCTGGAAGAAACCCCATAAGAATATTCATTCTCCCATGAATCGAATTTTATAAAGCCATTTTTATGACGGCCCAACAAATAGTTAAGTCTAGTCGAACTTTGGTACGACTAAAGCTAACTGCTGGGCTGTTAAGTTAGAAAGGTCGCAGAAAAAAGGAGCCCACACTTTAAATATATTAATATCGTATTAATTATAGTATAATTTTGACTACGCAGCTTTTACTGAACGTAACCCGAGGAGATGAAATCAACACCCTCATGGCCGCCACCGGTTTCAACTTCATAAAATAAATATAGGAGGCAAAGTTTTCTTCACATCTAGTGGTTTTGATGCTCTTAATAGTTAGTTAGTTAGTGATAATTCTACCGAAAAAACTCATTAAATTGCTAAATGACGCCGGTAAGCTTTAATCATTTACAAAGGCGGGTCTTAATTTAATCAACCAGACCCTGCAGCAGAACCATGCAATAATAAGTACTTTTAGAAACTATCGTTTCGTATGGCTACCCTGTTCGAGGAAGCACGGCCGCGCGCACGGTGCATAACAAAAATACGGGCGCTCCCCTAAATATTAGAAAAGCAACAATCACTGGTAATAGAGATGCCCCCGGCGAATAGGAGTTGGTAGGCATATTTCATAAGAAGCTTAGTTTCGGTGTCCATAACGGTAATGGTCTTGTTTAAAGCTATGATTTCTAAAAATTAGATGCGGACCCGAGCACAGGCCCGAGGCTGGCACTTACGGGCTGAAAAATAGCGAGCGCCGGGGCCTAGAGACTTGTTATAACCGTGGGACAGGCGCTCAATAAAGCAGTTAATCCCGACCATCCGGTAGGCAACCCTTAATTCTCGATCGAAAAGACGATTCAAACCCAAGCGCAGGTTGTCGAAAACTATCCCGGCGTAGAGATAAACATCCTGAATAGCCAGCCCCAGAAAGGTGCAGTGGGCCATGAGGTTTAACTCCTTCGGAGGTGTCTAATGCAACTAGTTTCTGGATCGTGAACGTGGAATAGATTTTCAAAAATGATGCCCCTGAACAAAAAATTATCCTAAGGCACATACCCGAAATGAGCCCGATGTTCAACCGGCGACTAGTCTTACACCAACTAGCTAGCGCGATCTTAAGACACCCCACCGAGGCTTTTAAGAAAGCCGAGAGCTAAAGCGACTAAAGTACTCTTGCCGACATACATAGACCCGACCAGGGTCGTAATCAAGCCGGGTCTAAAGTTAGGTTCAAACCGCCCAAAATTGGATAACGGCGGCTAGGGTACTAAAAAGTGAGAATTTTCATAGCCATTACCAGAAGCTAAAACCAGGACAAAACCGGTTTTTAGATCACCCGCCGTTGTCTTCCTTGACGGTAAAGATCCAGATTA
The DNA here is from genome assembly GCA_001577715.1 of Candidatus Adiutrix intracellularis. Taxonomy (GTDB): domain Bacteria; phylum Desulfobacterota; class Desulfarculia; order Adiutricales; family Adiutricaceae; genus Adiutrix; species Adiutrix intracellularis. Next base: position 11,231 of record LQAA01000016.1, read on the forward strand.
AATAGTCTAGAGAGACTGGATCCTACTAAATTAAGCCTAGAATCAACATTATAATGATTAAAAGCCAAATTAATAAAGCTAGATAACTAATAAAAGCTACGAATTAACCGAGCTAACCCATCCAGCTATAATTTCGCAGTCACTGAAGTGAAAGATCAAGGCGCTAAATTACTAATAAAATAGAGAAATAGAAAGAAAACTCCGGCTAAAGTAATCTATTAAACGTTTATCTTTAAATAATCTCGACCCCACCCGCTCCGCTCCAAAAATTCGCCAGATTTCTCCACACTTTTTCGATAAAAAAACCAAAACTATCCTCCCTCATCAACATCAGTTAATAGAAGTTGCGCCCCAGGAAATAAATTACCAGGAAAAAGATCGACAGGAAAAGCAGAGTCCACAGGATTATAACCAGGCTGATAGCCGCTATGAAACTAATAAAGATACAACCTAAAACCAGAGTATTAATGATACTGATGGAGCCAGCAGATATGGCTTAGTAGCGGATGCTGTCTATATCACCTATTACTATTAAATCGTTACCAGCGTTAGTCTGGTGCCAACGCGTATTTAAACAGCCCATCTTAGCACCCAACTAGTCACACAGGTCTCGCTCAACCAGACAAAAAACCGATGCTGAGGCTATGCCAGAAAAACCGCAACACCACCACCAACACCGCCAAAGACAGCTTAGCGAAAATAAGTGGTTTTGTGCCGAAGCCGGAAGCACAACCAGGTTTAGACATGAGCGGGCCGGATCAGTTTCAAGACTAAATCTTCTAGAATTAGCTGGGGCGGAACAGAAGTGGTAAACAGAGCGTGATAGGCATCTTCCAAGGCGGTCAGGGCCGTGAAAATATCCAGCCAAGCCCAGACGGACGTCTGCTCTTGAAAAATTTTTAGGCGGTAGGGGGAAAGCTTAAAGAGCCGAGCGTCTTCAGCCTTCAGATATTTTTGGCCCGTAGCCGCTTGCCGAGTCTTAATTTTAAGAATGAGACGGAACTGACGTCCCATCATAGCCAGGATATAAGGAGGTGCCTCTACATCTAGAAGTTTCCACAGGTTAGCCAGAGTTTTTTTGAGGTCCCGGCAGCTCAAGGCGTTTACCAGTTCAAAAATATTAGCCTCCGGGGTTAGACTAATCAAGGTACAGATTAATTCAGAAGTCAACGTTCCTCCTTCACCCAGATATAGGCTTAACTTTTCGACTTCATTCAGCAGAAGATTAAAATCTCCGCCGACCCGCTCAATAACCAATTCACTCAGCGCGGGGGAAATGATATAGCCCCGTTTCCTAAATTCAGAGACTAGCCAACGCACTAGAAAGACACCCTTGGGAGCTTGGCAATTCACCTCTAGGCCATTCGCTCGGACTTTCTTAAAAAAATTAAAGCGAACATCAATTTGTTCCAAAATTATGATGACCGAACTATCCTTATTGGGATTATCGAGATAGGCCGCCAAAATATTCCAGTCATTAGCGGTGAAGGCTGGTTTTTTAGCTACCAAAATGCGCGGCGGGGTAAAGAAAGGGCGAGTCAGGGCCTCGCCAACAAGATAGCCAGCCATACCCGCCTCCAGATCCAGAGCTTGGAAGTTAAAATCGCATAATCCTTCGGCCACCGCCTCTTCCGCCGCCGTCAGACAGCGGGTTACGGCCGAGAACTCAGCGCCACAGAGCAAATAAAGAGGCCGGCGACGAGAACTTTTTATTTCTTTAATAAAGTCGGCGGGAGTCACAATTCTCAAGCCCGAGGATCGATATCAAACTTTTTAAGCTTGTATTGCATAAGGTTTTTCTTAATACCTAGAAGATCAGCAGCCTGACTTTGAACACCGCCGCATCGCTTCAGAGCATCTTTAAGAAGAGCTTCCTCCAAGGCCTCCAGAGCGGCCACCAGTTCAACTCCGGCAGGGACTTCCCCGACCAGGGCAGCGACCAGAAGTCCCGGTTTCCGGCCGATATATTTGTCCCACTTATATTTGAAGACATTTTTTTTAAGGCCCAACGCCTGGGCGGCTCGGGCCTGAACCCCGCCGTTTTCGGCCAAAGCCGCCCGGAGTAGACCCTCTTCAAGAGCCGAAACGGCGTCCTCTAGAGTCAGCCCCTCAGGCAGCATCTTTAAGGCTTCACTAACCCAAAGCGAGACCGGCGGGGAAATAGAGCCCCCGGGAGGAGAAGGAACATAGTAGGCGGTAGTGGCTTGTCGGGACAAGAGCATGGCTTCGGGATCGATGTGAAAGGCCGGGGCCGGCCGACGGATATCTTCGGGTAAATCTTCCGGCTGTATTTCCGGACCGAAAGATAAAACTATCCCGCGTTCGATAACGTTACCCAATTCACGGACGTTACCGGGCCAGCTATAGGCGAACAGAAGCCGCAAGGCTTCCCGGCTCAGTGTGGGCGAAACTGATCCGCCTTCTTCACCATACATTTTCAGAAAATGCCCGGTTAGAAGTGGTAAATCGTCCAGCCGCTCCCTTAGGGGGGGCAGATGCAAATGAACAACATTTAACCGATAAAAGAGGTCTTCACGAAAATGGCCGGCCGCTACTTCCCCTTTCAAATCTCGATTAGTGGCGGCGACGAGGCGCACATCCACCCCAATAGACTGGGTACCACCCACCCTTTCAAAGCGGCGTTCCTGAAGTACCCGTAGCAATTTGACTTGCAAACCTTGGTCCATTTCTCCAATTTCATCCAGAAAGAGAGTGCCCCCATTAGCTAATTCAAAACGACCAGACTTAGCGGCCCGAGCATCGGTGAAAGCACCCTTTTCATGGCCAAATAATTCGCTTTCCAAAAGAGTGGGAGAAAGAGCCGAACAATTAACAGCCACAAAGGATTCATCCGCTCGAGGGCTGTTATAATGAAGGGCCTGAGCCACTAGTTCCTTACCGGTGCCGCTTTCGCCAGTGATGAGAACGTTAGCCTTAGTGGGGGCTACCTTTTCTAGCACCTTATAAAGTTCCAGCATGGGCCTAGATTTACCAATGAGACGGCCGAAACTGTAACGCTGAGTCAGAGCCGAGCGCAGTTCCCGGTTCTGACGGCCCAGACGACCGAGTTCAAGGGCCTTTGCCACTTTACGGAGCATTTCATCATTTGGGCAAGGTTTAGTGAGATAGTCGAAGGCCCCCAATTTCATAGCCTCCACGGCTAGTTCCACCGTTCCAAAGGCGGTGAGCATGAGTACGGGTATTTCCGGCCGGCTGCCCTTAAGACGGCCCAGAAGTTCCAAACCGTCACCCTCAGGCATGGTCATATCGCTCAAAACCAGATCCACTTCCCGGGTAGCGATGATCTCCCAGGCTTCCTTCCCGCTGTAAGCACTAACGGTCTCATAGCCTTCCGCCTGGAAAAGGGCAGTCAAAGGAAGATGATAATTTTTTTCGTCGTCGACAATGAGTATAGTTTCCATATTTATGAAGATAAACTCCGAACCCTAAATTTTCAACCGAATAGTGACCACCAGGCCTGGACCCTCGGGGTCGAAATCGATTTTATCACCGTCGGACCCGTTACTAAGCTCAATCTCGCCGCCGTGGGCTTCAATAATGTTGCGAACTATAACTAATCCCAACCCCGTACCTCTGGCCTTGGTGGTAAAAAAAGGCGAAAATATTTTTTTAGCCACTTCCGGAGTCAAGCCGGGACCAGTATCCTTTATGATCACCACCAGTCTATCGCCGCTTTCGTTCCCTAAGTTCAGACAGGTAGACACAGTTAGAAGTCCGCCTTCGTCCATAGCCTGGACTGCGTTGAGCAAAAGATTCAAAAAGGCCCGGTGCAGCATCCCCGCATCAGCTAGAGTAGGGGTTACTTCGCACCGAAAGTCAGTACGCACTTCTACCGAGGCCCGGGCTAGAGTTACTTCCAAAAAGGCTAGAATTTCCTCTAAAATTTCTTCTACCACCACCCGAGTCAAACGAGGGACAGGAGGACGGGCAAAATCTAGAAACTCGGAGACAATTTCTGAAAGGCGATTGGCCTCTTCGACTATGGCGGCAGCAAAACGAACTTTTTCCGGTTCCTCTTTGAGAAAACGACTCAACAGATCGGCCGTAGAATGAATTATACCTAGAGGGTTACGGATTTCATGGGCCACGGTGGCCACCATGCTGCCCAGACCCGCCAGGCGCTCAGCCTGATCTAGACGCTCCCGCAGGGCCTGGCGCTCCAAATTACGTTTAGTGATAATCGCCTCACCCCGGCTAACCACTAGACGCAGAGCCACAGTTAATATCAGAGCCAAGAGGGCGGCCATACTCAGGGCGAAATATTGCAGTCTAGCTATCTGACGGTATTCTTGAGTCAAATCGCGGCTGACCTCCAACACGCCGGATAGCACTTTACTGCGAAAAAGAACACCGGATATTTCCCGAGTCTGGTAAAAATCTAGAGCCTTATAGCTGCGAAGAACGAAGTCCCCTTGGGGAAAAAAATTGAGAAAGAGGTGCCGTCCCCCTTCATAACGATGCACAGTCAGAGCCCGAAGACGCTCTAAATAAGCGTTACCCGAGCCTTTCACGATCGGAGCGGGCCCAGCGAAGCGCTGGTAAATATCGCCAGGCAATTTATAGACTTCACCCGGAGGGGATTGTTCGACTCTCTCTTCTCCTCCCAATAAGGGGAAGGATACCGTCCCCTCCGGCGGCCGGGGAGCGGACTTAGAGTCAGGGGAAGAGAAGCTCAGCTCAAAACCGTTACCAGCCGGCTTTTCGGCTGAACCCGGAGGCCGCCACCGAGGTAGATTCTCCAGAGGATTATACCGCAATTGGTAACGGGGCAGAGCCAAATCAACCGCCTGGCGATAAGCTGTCAAATCGTCGGCCAGAGATAGCAAGGGGACATCATCAGTGGTAAAAGTGAGATGCCCCTCCAGGTCATAAATCCTGACCTGCTTTATATCGAAACCGTAAATAGTATAGTTAATGATCCGACTCAAAAGTTCCCGCTGGGATTCTTCACCCAAATGCACTCCTCCAAAAAGCTGTTCCACCACCAGAAGAAAATTAAAATACATCTGGTTGTTAAGATTATCCATCAATTTGACGGTGTCGTCTTCGACCCGCCGGGTAATTATAACCTCAGCCTGGTGCGAAAGAAGGGCTGCCAGCGACAAAACAGTAGCAAAAATTAGCAAAATAGCGATCAGGGAAAAATATTTAACCAGACGGAAAGGCTTTTCCTCCAGAGCTGGATCGACCGCTAGCTTAACCTCCCCGATCTTGTTCGCCGCCCACTCCAAGGCTGGGAAGTCACTCACGGCAAAACATATTTTGTATCGATTTTAACACCACGATCATAGCTTTTCCTGAAATCAGCAAACCCCGAACGGCCCATAAGCCCGTAAGTAATTTTCTTGCCCAGTTCCACCCCAGGCTGATCTAGAGGATTTATTTTATAAAGACTTCCGGAAACAACTGTGGCTGTTTCCAGCATGTGCATAAGACCGCCCAAAGCAGCCGGAGTAACCTGAGATAGGGTTAAGGTTAGGTTGGGGCGGCCATTCTCAGCCAGGGCCCGAGCCGTGCCACGCTGCTCAAAGTTTAATAATTCACCCAGATCGTAACCACCTAGATAAGCTAGTTCCGGATATTCGTTAAATATTTTGGGAATAGACATCTGGGTACGGAAGTTTTCGCAGCGCAAAAAACAGACGGTCTTATCTTTTGGTCCTTCCATATAAAGCTGAAGCTGACTGTGCTGGTCGGTAGCACCCACAGCCTTAATGGCAGTCTGGCCGGTGGCGGCCGGTTTGCCGTTTATAAACACGCCCTTTACCCAGAGATTCATTCCATAGCTGGCCGAACCAATCGGCCACCAAAGCCAGACTGTCAGCGTAAGGCATCATCACCAGAGAACCCCGTTTCTTTTTAGTAGTCAGAAACCAATTTAGCCCAGCGAAAACATAAGCCGGGTTGGCCATTACATCCTGAATTGGTTCACTCTGGACAGCGGCGGCCCCGGCTATAAATTCAGTGATATTGACCCCGGCCGCAGCCAACGGGACTAAACCCACAGCAGTCATAACCGAAAAACGTCCCCCCACCCCTGGCGGAACTTCCAGACTAAGTAGATTCTGGTTATCAACGATTTTTCTTAAAACGCCCCCAGCCGGATCAGTGGTGACAAGCAGGTGATCTTTAAGAGCAGTCTTGCCCAGATCGTGGCGTAGCCGGTCATAGACTATGAGAAATTGGCTCATAGTTTCGGCTGTAGCCCCGCTTTTAGAAATGACATTAAAGACGGTCTTACGGATATCTAACCCTTCCATAAGTACGGCAAAGCCCTCAGGATCGATATTATCGGCCACTAAAAGGCGGGGGAACCCCCGCTTAGAATAAGACAGACTGTTATGGTTCAGCGGCCGGAGAGCATTGAAGACGGCCTTAGTACCGAGGGCACTACCCCCAATGCCCAAAACAACAAAATTATCGAATTTCTTTACAGAATCAGCTAGAGCCTGATATTTTTTGACCTCATCGGTCTTAAACGGCAAATCCATATATGGCAATTCACCTTTTTTATATTGAGCGCCCACATTTTTGACAGCTACGATCAGAGCTTCCCTAATAATTTTTAAGTCGTTAACAGTTAGGCCAGCCTCGCCCACAGTTCCGATCATAAGATTATTGTAATCTAAACTAGGGAAACTGCTTTGACGGCTGGCTGTATTCTGGTCGTCATTTTTTTTCATAGAATTAACCTCTCTGAGAAGTTGGCGGAGCTTTCCTGGCGCGCCTAGATAATTTCTACCTTGCCATTAATAACCGATAACGGTATTATTACATTATATCATTTTTTTGACTAAGATTCCAGTTTCTGAAACGGCCCATCAATATGATAGAAGACGTTTTAAGTAAAATAGCCCGCCAGGTTATGGCTTTTAACGAAGAAACCCTCACCGCGCTCCTTCCGAAATATAAGGAGCAGATGTTGGAATTCACCCCCACCCAAGCCTGGGAGGAATCGGTAGTTATCTATTTCCTAATCAATGGCCTGCGCATCAAAAATTCCCAATTCAACGATAAAATTAGAGACTACATGGGTCTAGGAGAAAACGGTGTAAAAACTGGCGAGCCCCATGTGCGACCCCGCCTGAGGCTGGTCCGGCAACTTGAGGCCGTGACCGAGGAATTGCGCCAAGGTGAAAAATCCGACCCTAACAACCACGATATCTGAAAGCTGTTTAAAAGAAAGGCTTTTTTATGCCTAAACCAAATGACGGCTGGCGGGCGGCAGCTCTGCTTCTTCACCCCAGTTCCCTCTATTCCCCTTACGGCATCGGAGATCTGGGGCCGGCAGCCCGCCAGTTAGCCTCTTTTTTTAAGCGTGCTGGTCTGCATCTATGGCAGATGCTGCCCCTGACCCCTACCAGCCCAGCCCTGGGTAATTCCCCTTATTCGGCCTATTCTGCCTTCGCCGGTAATAATCTGCTAATCAGCCCCGAAGATCTGGTACGGGACGGCTGGCTCAACGCAAACGAAGTCCGAGCGGCCGAAGCGCCTCCTTCCAACCGCATAGATTTTAAACAGACCTCTCTAAACAAAAGTCATCTAATTGACCAAGCCTTTAACCGAGCCGACAACCACCTAGCTAACCACGCCGGATTTCAGAAGTTTGCCTGTAGCCAAAGCCCCTGGCTGAA
>LQAA01000017.1 GCA_001577715.1 Candidatus Adiutrix intracellularis
CAGAAGTTTGCCTTGTAGCCAAAGCCCCTGTGCTGAACGACTACGCTTTTTTTATGGCCGCCAAGGAATATTTCGGCGGCGGCTCATGGCTAACCTGGCCCGAATCCCTGTGCCGGCGCGACGAAAGGGCTCTACACAATTACGGTACCCGCCTGGCCCGACCTATTCTCAGGGAAAAATTCGCTCAGTACCTTTTTTTCAGCCAGCTACTCGAACTGAGGGCCGTCTGGCACGAAGCCTCTCTAGGCTTAATCGGGGATACGTCCATTTATGTTAATCATGATTCTAGCGACGTCTGGGCTCAACCCCACCTTTTTCATCTGGACTCTGAAGGCCATCCCACCGCCGTAGCCGGAGTACCCCCCGATTATTTTACCCAAAACGGCCAATTATGGGGCAACCCCCTTTTCAACTGGGATGAACACAGGCGCGAGGGCTTCAACTGGTGGAAAAATCGTCTCTGGCATGGGCTTAAATTTTTCGACTGGCTTAGACTGGATCACTTTCGGGCTTTCGCCGCCTACTGGGCCATATCTCCAAAGGCCACTTCGGCGGCTGAAGGAACCTGGCAGCCGGGACCGGGGATGGATCTTTTCACAGCCGCCTCGGAACACGGCCCTTTAAACATCATCGCCGAGGATCTCGGGATTATCACCCCGGACGTAACCTACCTCCGGCAGGCCTTCGCCTACCCCGGAATGCGGGTACTCCAATTCGCCTTCGGCGAAGCTCTGAGCTTTTCCACCCATGCTCCTTACCGCATTGAACCCGACAATGCCGTCTATTCGGCCACCCATGACAATAACACCAGCCGAGGCTGGTTCCGCCTTGAGGCCAACGAAACAGCACGCCGCCAGCTAACGGAACTATCCGGATTCACCATCGATGAAACCAATGCAGCCTGGGCTCTAATTCGCTTGGCCTGGCTCTCGCCAGCCGCCCTGGCCGTTACTCCTCTATGGGATTTACTAAATTTGGACGAAAATTCCCGCCTAAACACCCCAGGTACGGCCGCCGGTAACTGGGCCTGGAAGTTAACAGGGCCGGAAGCCCTAACCGACCAAACCGCCGATCACCTGGCGAACCTGAGCGCTCTAGCCGGCCGAGATAACTTTGACCACCCAAACATACTGACCTACTAATAAAAGAGGACGCCTATGAAAGACTTCGTGGAATTGAACCAACGACTCCAAAATCTAACAGCTGGTCTCGACGGCGATCTCTGGTTCAAGATGGTGGCCGAGATTCAACCGCCCCATACTTTTCCACCCACTCAAGAAGTACTGGATATGGTCTTTCGCGACGCTAAAGCCATCAGTGGTTATGTGCCAGACATGATGGCTATTATGCGCCGCCATATCCCCACCGAACTTGACATAGCCAACTATCAAGCTCTGATGAGCACCGCGGGCCTCATTCAACTCGCCGTCCGCCTACTCCTAATGATTCTTATTCTCCCCGAATATCATGATCATCAGGATCTCATAACTACCTTTAACGCCTATCGGCAGACTCTGATCTTCGTCATGGATTATCTAGAGCAAGCCCAGAAACAATAAAATATTGCCGCTGTTGATTAACTGCCGCTACTGCTGGCACGATTACCTAACCTAAGAAGCCAGGAACCTTTACAGCTATGGACTATAGACTTTAAGTCCTCATAGCTACCTTAAACGATGCTCTGGCACAATTCCGGTCTAGATTACCAATATGGGGAAGGGCAAAAAAAATCAGGTCCACCCCACCACGCTGGAGGTGCTATAACGGATTCTAAAAAGACATGCCTCGCAGTGGATATCGGCGGCACCAATATCCGCCTAGGTTTAGTTCGAGCCGACGGCCAAATTCTGACCAGCCATAGCCTCGCTACCGACTCCGCCCGCGGGCCAGAAAAAATAATTACCACCCTCATAAATAACCTTAAGACCCTCGCCGCCGCCGCACCACTAGCCTGTAAACCCCAGGCTCTGGCTATAGGCCTTCCCGGCTGGATCGACCAGACCAGAGGTATTCTAATCAAAGCCCCCAACATGCCCGGCTGGTCCAATATTCCTCTAGCCAGCCTCATGCGCGAGGCCATCAATTTACCCGTCTATCTAGAAAACGACACCAATCTTTACGCTCTAGGAGAATGGTGCCACGGGGCGGGGCGAGGATTGAAAAACCTCCTGGTCATTACCCTGGGCACCGGAGTAGGCGGCGGCCTAATCCTGGACGGCCACCTGTGGTACGGATCTTTCGCCAGCACGGTGGAAATAGGCCACATACCCATCGCCCTAGCCGGCGGGGCTACTTGCGGCTGCGGCCAACGCGGTTGCCTAGAGACCGTAGCTTCAGCCACAGGCATGATTCGCCTAGCCCACAACTGGCTCAAAGAAAAAAACCCCACTACATATAAAGGTAACCCGGCGGATTTAACACCTAAAATAATGCACGGTCTAGCCCGGGCCGGCGACCCCATGAGCCTAGCCATCTTCAAAAAGGCCGGGAAAGCTCTGGGGCTAGTTCTGGCTGATATTTTCAACTTACTAGGGCTTGAAGGAGTTGTTATTGGCGGCGGAGCCGCCGGGGCTTTTGAATTTCTTCAGCCCCCCCTCAGACGGATTCTAAACGAACGCATCCTTATCACCGGGGCTGCCAGCATTAAACTTTTACCCAGCGAACTAGGTAACAAGGCCGCTTTAGTTGGCGCACCTAACCTCATCACCGCCCTATCACCAACCTGCGTCTAAAAGGAGTACAGCATGGTTCATCCTCTGGCGGGACAAAAAGCTCCAACCGACCAATTAGTTAATTTGCCTCGACTACTGGCTGACTACTATACTATCGACCCAGCAACCCCGATAGCCTTCGGTACCTCCGGGCACCGGGGTTCGGCTTTAGTCGGTTCTTTCAACGAAAACCATGTAGCCGCTATCACAGCCGCGACGGCGGAGTACCGCCAAAGACGACAACACACAGGCCCCCTCTTCCTGGGGTTCGATACTCACGCCTTAAGTGAAGCCGCCTTCCGCACCACCTTAGAAGTTCTGGCTGCCTACGGCGTCCCAACCATCATCCACAAAAAAAACGAATATACCCCAACCCCAGTGATCTCACACCTAATTATCAACCATAACCTGCACCATCCCAAAGCCCTATCCGATGGTCTCATTATCACCCCCAGCCATAACCCGCCGACTGATGGCGGCCTTAAATATAACCCGCCCCACGGTGGCCCCGCTGACGTTGACGTAACCAATTGGATCGAAAAGAGAGCCAACGAACTTTTATCAAAACCCACCACTATAAACCGTTGGTCCTACCTCCGAGCCCGATCCGCCGAAACTACCCAAGAAGCGGACTTTATCCGGCCCTTTGTTCGCGCTCTAAACGACGTGGTAGATCTACCGGCTATTAAAAGCGCCGGGCTAAAACTGGCCGCTGACCCGCTAGGTGGCTCCGGAATTAATTTCTGGGGACCCATCGCCGAAGAATGGGGGCTAAACCTCCAAATAGTTAACCCCATTGTCGACGCCTCTTTCGCCTTCATGACTCTAGATAGCGACGGAGCCATTCGCATGGATTGCTCCTCCCCCTACGCCATGGCCGGACTCATTCAAAAGAGCGGGGGTTTCGATCTAGCCTTCGGGAATGACCCCGATTTCGACCGCCATGGCATCGTTTCCGGCGGAAAACTAATGAACCCCAATCATTTTCTAGCGGTAGCTATAGACTATCTACTGAGCCACCGTCCGCACTGGCCAAACAGAGCTAAAGTAGGTAAAACCCTCGTCTCTTCGGGGCTTATCGACCAAGTCGTAGCCACTAAAGGAAGGGAACTTTACGAAACTCCAGTAGGTTTCAAATGGTTTGTGGAAGGTTTGACCCAAAGAAGCCTAGTTTTCGGCGGAGAGGAAAGCGCCGGAGCCAGCCTACTACAGAGGAACGGTTCAACATGGACAACTGATAAAGACGGTTTCGCCCTAACCCTTCTAGCTGCTGAAATCATGGCCCGAATCGGTCGTGCGCCCCACGAACTTTACGAAATCCTAGCTACGCGCCATGGCCACAGTCATTACGGCCGTCTCGACACCGCTATCACTGAAAGTGAAAAAACCACTCTAAAAAGCATAGACGCTGCCCGCCTAGTGGGCACTATCTGCGCCGGCCGTAAAATAATTGCCGCCAGCACTGTGGCCGCCGGGAATAACGCTCCTATAGGCGGCCTTAAAGTCATCCTGGCCGACCGCTCCTGGTTCGCCTTCCGCCCTAGCGGCACTGAACCAAAACTTAAATTTTACGTCGAAAGCTTTTCTAGCCCCGAAGACTGGCGAAATATCGTCGCCGAAGCCCCCGGTCTAATCTTTAACTAAATAAACTAACCTGAAGAGACTACTATATTTAAACTGTCCGCATCGACCTACCCGCCGTCACCCCCTACGGTGAAGTTATAGTCGATCCCCAGGAACGAAGACACCAGGTAGAATAATTAACACGTGCCCAAGTTGCCGACATTCTTAATTACTGTGAACAGATAAAACAGGAAATCCACATCATCATCGACTATCCAGCTAAGGAATTTCTGCAAATAGCGGTTAATTACGGCCGACCTAGTAATGGTCGCTACCCACAACATCCATACCAGCTATTGAATGCCTGCTGTTAGATTCTATTAGCCGCAAACCTAATACACACCCTTAACTATATCCTTTCTCATCATCCCCAGTGACATCTCCCTAAGATAGTTAAAACGCAACATTAATTCCGCGCTAATCGCCTGCAACTTTCCCCCGATTTAAATCGGGCCATCATCTAACGCATTAATTTTACCTAAATTTTCGAAGCTAGACTGACCATGGCCACGGTCATCGAACCCAACTAACTATCTCGATTTCTTAAGCTGAATCAGCAAAAATAGCTCATTAGACCGCATAAAATTGTACCTGCTGCCCATTGGCAGCTACCTTTTGAAACCATTATTCTGGTCGATCATCCTCATGATGAGACCAACAAATATACTATTTTAAACTATACTCAATCTTATTACTAGGAGCGTTCACGACCGAGGATTCATTAAAAATATCCTGATCGGCTTCACAACCGACCGCCTGGTCCACCTCGGCTAGTTCCTAGTTCTGATCGTCCGGACCAAAACTACCAACTAAAATTAATCGTCGTCTATGACTAAATGTAGTTCCTCATTCTCCATGCTGGCCAGATCTTCAAATCGGATATCCAAACCTAGGACGCCGACTATTTCATCTTCGTTACTACGGATGGGGCCACTAACCGTTATGCACAGCGCCCCGGTGAAGCGGGAGGTGTAAAAATCAGTGACGTGGATTTTACCGTCTCCCAACGGGGCCTGAAACCATACCCGGTCGGAAAGGTTGACCCCCACGTCGTAGGTGATGACTCCCATGAACTTAGCTTTTTCGTGAAGCGAAACCACGTTACGAGTGGTTTTGACCCCACTCTGATCGGTTATGTACATAAACTGGATAAAAGGAATCTCGGTTACCCATTTTTCCATAAGGGGCTCCTGTCGCGACGGATCCATAGAACGAATAATGGGGTTATCAAGTAGGTCTAAAATGAGATCCTGAGCCAACTCCCGAGCCCGAGCTTTAAGACAGTCAAACTGGGAAGTAAAAGACTGAGGCAAGCAGTGGCGGGCCAAGTGCTCTAGTTCACGATTAGACATATTAGTGCTGCGGCCGGCCTCGTATTCGCGGGCAATAGCCTTGTATATTTTCATGACGGCCGGATGACGCTTATCCATAGCCGCCTCTCCAGTTAGCCCCAAACGCTGGTTTAGCCAGTGGGCCACCCCAGCCGAACCAGATTTATCATTGATAAAAATAGCCGGCGCCCGGCCCAAAATAGCGGTGGTATCAAAGATGCTGTAAATTTCTTCATTCTTCAAGAGTCCGTCGGCGTGAACGCCGGCAGAAGTGACATTGAAGTCGCGACCCACTAGAGGTTGATAAGGAGGGATATGGTAATGAATTTCTCTTTCAAAATAGGCGGCCATTTCAGTAATAACCGTAAGATCCATTTCGGCTGTATCCCCGGTCAGGGCAGCATATTCTACCAAAAGAGCTTCCAGGGGTGTGTTACCAGTGCGTTCACCAAAGCCGAGTAAAGTACTGTTAATAGAGCCCAGACCGTAGAGCCAGGCAGTGGCGGCATTGATGAAACCCTTATAAAAATCGTTATGACCGTGCCATTCTAGATCGGCCCCGTCGTAGCCAGCCTCATCGATAATAGCCCGCACCAATTTACCGACCGATCGCGGTAAGATCGCACCTGGGTAGGTCACACCCATACCCATAGTGTCGCAGAGGCGAATAAGAATGGGAGCACCGGCCTCCTCGGACAAGCGTTTCAGTTTTTGGGTGAAGGGTAAAACAAAGCCATAAATATCGGCCCGAGTGACGTCTTCAAAATGACAGCGCGGGGTGATACCTTGGCTCAGAGCCTCTTTAACCAGGGCCAGGTAGGTTTCTACCGCCTGGGCCCGGGTCATCTTTAACTTCATATAAAGGTGATAATCAGAAACGGAAGTGAGAATGCCAGTTTCCGTAAGGCCAATATCTTTAACCAATTCTAAATCCTTGACCACCGCCCGGATCCAGCTAGTGACCCGAGGATAGGACAAGCCTAAATCGCAGCAGGCTTCCACCGCCTTACGGTCTTTAACGCTATAAAGAAAGAATTCTGATTTCCGTATCAACCCACGCGGCCCCCCCAAACGGGATAGAAATTGAAAAATATTGACAATCTGGACCACACTGTAAGGCGGGCGAGCCTGTTGGCCGTCGCGGAAAGTGGTGTCGGTGATTAAAAGTTCCCGGGTCGGACTTAAAGGCGGTTCTGCGCCGTCGAAGATAATACGAGGAATGGCAGTGTAAGGGAAGATCCCGCGAAAAAGTTCAGGCTCGTCGCGATCGATGAGTTCAAAGCGCCGCGGCATTTCTACCCGACCCAAAAGCAGCTGATGTTCTTTTTTAATCATGTTTTTCCCTTTATATTCAAACCTAGCCCCAGTTCCAAAAGTTGGCCCGAGCTAACCGGACCGGGGGCTTCAGTTAAAGGGCAGGCGGCCTTCTGGGTTTTTGGGAAGGCAATTACATCGCGCAGACTGGAGGCCTTAGCCAGAAACATAACTAGCCGGTCAAAACCTAAGGCGCAGCCACCATGGGGTGGGGCGCCGTAGGCCAGAGCCTCCAACAAAAAACCGAATTTCTCGCGAGCCTCAACTTCACCCAGGCCCAGAGTTTTGAAAACCGCACTCTGTATATCGGGGCGGTGGATGCGTATGGATCCCCCTCCGATTTCACTGCCGTTCAAAACTAGATCATAGGCCTTGGCCAGCACTCGACCTGGGTCGGTCTCCAAAAATTCTAGATCCTCATCCCGGGGGGCGGTAAAAGGATGATGCACAGCCGTATAACGCCGGGCTTCAGAATCATATTCAAACATGGGGAAATCCGTCACCCAGGTAAGACGGAAATCACTCTCTTTAATTAGACCCAGCTCCTGGGCTAATCTAACTCGAATCTGACCCAACACTGAAGCCACCACCGCCGGAGAGTCAGCCCCAAAAAACAGCACGTCGCCTGCGCCCGCTTGTAAAATACGAATAAGGTCAAACTTTTCCGTTTCGCTCAGGAATTTAACCAACGGGCCCTGCCATCCCTCGGTGGTAATTTTGATCCAAGCTAGCCCCTTAGCCCCAACAGCGATGGCAAAACCCACCAAGTCATCCAGCTGCTTACGCGAAAAAGATGCCGCGCCGGGGGCACAAATTCCCCGAATGCATCCACCCTTAGCTAAAGCCTCAACAAAGATTTTAGCTTCGCTCCCAGCTAGAATTTTCGATAATTCTACTATCTCCAGTCCATAACGCAGATCAGGCCGGTCATTACCGAAACGAAGCATTGATTCTCGGTAGGTCAAACTAGGAAAGGACCGGGGTAAATTAATCCCTAGAACGCCCTGAAAGAGAGCGCCAATATAGCCTTCCAGAATTTCGATAATTTCATTCTGATCGGCAAAAGATATTTCTAAATCCACCTGAGTGAATTCCGGCTGGCGGTCAGCCCGCAAGTCTTCATCACGGAAGCATTTAACGATCTGACAATAACGATCCACCCCAGCCACCATCAGCAGTTGCTTGAAAAGCTGCGGCGACTGAGGCAGGGCAAAAAAAGAGCCCAGATTAACCCGCGAGGGCACTAAATAATCACGAGCGCCCTCAGGAGTGGACTTAGTCAAAACCGGGGTTTCCACCTCCAGAAAACCACGTTCAGCAAAATAGTCCCGCGTCAATTTAGCCGCCTGGTGACGAAGCTTAAATTTTTTGAACACCACCGACCGTCGTAGATCGAGATAACGATATTTTAAACGCACATTTTCATTAACTTCGGAATGGTCATCCACCACGAAGGGCGGCGTCTGGGCAGTATTCAACACCCGCAGTTCGTAAATAAAGACCTCTATTCCACCAGTAGACAAATTGGGATTAACCATTTCGGAAGGCCGCCGCCGTACCGTTCCGCGCAGGGCCAGAACATATTCGGCCCGCACTCCGTGGCTTTTCTGATGGGTTATTTCGTCTTCCTCGGGGTTAAAGACGGTTTGGATCAGGCCTGTACGGTCACGCAAATCGATAAAAACTAGGCCTCCGTGATCGCGACGATATTGCACCCAACCCATGATGATCACTTCTTGCCCCAAAAGGGATTCCTCGATTTCACCGCAGTAATGGGTTCGTTTCAAACCGGCCATGTTTTCCAGCATTACGGTTTTCCCTTAAGTCAGATAGGGCGCAAGATCCAACGCCCTCTGTTCGTGTGTGACTAAATCGCGTACCGTAGCCCGGCGCGTCGCTATCTCATCCGCCCCCAACATGATTAAACGAGCTGCTCCAGCCCGGTCAGCCCTTTTTAGACGGCTTTTCAGGCTGCCCGGTTCCCAATCAGCAGCTACGCACCGACCCTGCCCGCGCAGATATGCGGCTAAGCGAAAAGCCGGGACCGTGGCTTCGACGCAAAGCACCGCTAGATAATAATCCGGGCCCGGCTCCAAAACTAGGGGGCGGTCTTTCAAAAGCATGGCCAGGCGTTCCAGACCAGCAGCAAAGCCCACAGCTGGCAAGTCCCCCCCACCCAGTTCTTGAGCTAAACCATCGTAACGACCCCCCCCCGCTACCGCGCTCTGGGCGCCCAACTTACCGGTCAAGACCTCGAAAGCGGTTCGAATGTAATAATCCAACCCCCGCACCAGAAAAGAGTTGATCTTAAAATCCAGGCCATTGGCAGTTAAAAGTTGTTTCAAGGTTTCAAAGTGCTCCGCACAAGCCGAACACAGATAGTCCAGAGTGCGAGGCGCTTCCGCGACCATGGCATGACAGTCTTCATTTTTGCAATCAATGATCCGCAACGGATTTAAAATCAGACGGCGGCGGCAGTCTAAGCAAAGCTTATCTTCCCGACCCCGCAGAAAGGCTAATAATTCGGCTCTAAAGATGGGACGACACTCGGAGCAACCTAAGGAATTAAGGCTAACGGTTAGATCGCCAAGTTCAAGGGCCTGCAAAAAATCGACTAGCCAAAAAATGAGTTCAGCATCTACCCCCGGACCCTTTTCCCCATAAATTTCCACATCTAGCTGGTTGAATTGTCTTAGGCGGCCCTTCTGTGGCCGTTCATAACGGAACATGGGACCGAGACAGAATAAACGGGTCGCCCGGCCGCCTTCAGCTAAGTTATGTTCCAGCACGGCCCGCAGCATGCCCGCCGTGGCTTCAGGTCGTAGAGTAATTCTCTCCTCACCCTTATCCACGAAAGTATACATTTCTTTTTCAACTATATCGGTACTCTGGCCGAGACCCCGAGCAAATATTTCTGTCTTTTCAGCTATGGGTGGCCTTAGTTCTTTAAAATCATAGCGCCTAGCAATTTCCCTGGCCACCTCTTCCAAGTGACGCCACAGGAAGACCTCATCCGGCTGAATATCTCTGAAGCCTTTAATCGCATTAAATCGGGTCATTAGTCAATCTCCAAAAACGTTTATTTTAACCCAAGCCTAGCTTTAAGGCAACCCCTCTGTACAGACCTAAGTTTTTTCTGCAACAACTATTACATATCAACATAAACTATGTTAGTTTTCTATATAAATTCCACCTTAAAAAAGCGAATGTAGCTGGGAGTACATAACGGCCAAAAGTATAACCCTAACCCTAGTTATTCTAGCTGGAGTCACCTATCCCGCTTTTTCAATTTTACAACTGTTTAATTTCTATTAACTAGGTAAAATCTAAAAATTATTCTTACAGACGACGGTTCATCAGATAAATGCGGGGATATTTGCGCTGAACATGCCTATAAAAACTAACAGATCAAAATCATTTATCAAAGAAATCAAAAGGTGAGCTATGCGCGTATTGCCAGGTTAATTACAGAGATAAGAAAATATGTAGTATTTATTGGTTCTAATGATTACATTGCGGAAGAAAAGTCAAGGAAAAGATCCTAGCCAATTTTTTATCTTGATTCGGAATCTATTAACCTAATCAAAAAATAGCTCATCAGTAAATCTATTATCTCCACCAGGGAAGCTTTCTAAATTATTGACTAGAAATTAATCTAATCCCATTTTAACGGTTATACCGGCTATAAAAAAATTTAAACTAGCCTTTATTATCTCCTTACGTTCATCCAGGTAGCAGGATCTAGCTCTCACCATAGTGATCCCTCGTCTTCTGTATACCAAAAGTAAATCAACTACTGTATCTGACTGGCAGCAAAAAATCTTACCCCCCGAATTAAATATTCCCGTTATTGACGAGAATAAGCTTTACACGTCTATGGATTAGCTACAGGGAACGCGCTTGCCGATCACCGAAAATTACCGGCTGCGACCTTCAACGCCCACTACCCTACGTCAATTTCACCAAACATCCATTTCAATGTAACCGGTTGCCGCCCTCAGACAGGGCCAGTTTGAATAAACCTCTAATGGAGTAAGATAGACAGTTAATCGTTGTTTCGTTGACGGCATTTTTGCCTCCGACTTTGAGCATCGACAGCTACCAAGAAGCCTCTTTCCCCGCAGGACAGAACTTTGAGATACATGTACCTCTACTGCTCTGCCTCCAACCCAAAACCTGCAACTAACTACCCACAGGTATCTCATAAATAACGCAGCAGGCCACAATAACTCCATGTCCGTTACAGAGCGTTAAAAACTGGGCTTATCGATCTTAGGGTCTTGCAATGGTAGTAGTCTTGCTCTGATAATACTGAACACTCGTTGCAGGGTTGATAACACTTGGTTGCCCCTTTGCATCAAAGCTCCTGGCTTTAAGTTATCTTTACGCAAATACCTACGTGTTCCCTAGCCGTGCACATAATCGCAAAAGACAGAATACCCGCAAAATTTGCGGCCTGTTTCTTTTAGGTACCTGTAGATAACGCTGACACTGTAACCTCCTACTAACAGTTTTTCCACTTCCTCACGACAAGCACGATACTCTATATGAGCCGCACCGAATGTCCCTGACTGTATGATGGGCAAAATCATGACTACCCCTTTCCCTGTTCGCTAAAATTTTCATCAGAGCAGTTATATCTTCGACTCTCCAGGCAGTAATGCGCAGCCTAAGTTTGACGATTTTAGGGAAACAGCCTGCTTCGCAGCCTTCCCACCATGTGCTTTTGCTAATGGGCACAATGGAAAGTATCTGACGTAAGCACATAAAGTCGATTGAAGGAATGACGGGGAATATAAAAAAGGTTCCGCTTGATAAAGTTGCAGAAAATAAAAAAAGCTTCCTTAGACACTATCGTACAAAAGAAACTTAAGGGCTTACTGCAATGAAGTGCATGGCTTTCTAAATATAAACAACTAATTATTATATTATATGTCTTTCCCGTTGTCCAAATTTATATTTTGCTATCCAAATAAATTATAGAATAACTCTTTTACTACGTTCTCTTTATTCAGAGCCACCGCCAGAGGCATCTTCGTCCCTCGCCCACAAAAAATTTAGGCCGGAAATAAGGCGGAGTAATTAAGGCTCGCGTAACGGCCCGAATAGTTTAGCCTTGACGGCTATCCGTAGCTTTC
This sequence comes from Candidatus Adiutrix intracellularis, assembly GCA_001577715.1. Classification (GTDB taxonomy): domain Bacteria; phylum Desulfobacterota; class Desulfarculia; order Adiutricales; family Adiutricaceae; genus Adiutrix; species Adiutrix intracellularis. The sequence goes on from LQAA01000017.1 coordinate 12,118, forward strand.
AGCATAAATGCGGACGTAAAAGACGGGCAGGCAGTTATTCGCTCTTTACTTTTTCCCGTAACTCGTCAAAATAGTCGATCCAATCTTGCATCATGCGGCGGCGTTCTGGCAAATAGTCGGCATAATTGTATGCAGAACGAATACTGTTATATTCACTGTGGACAAACTGGCGTTCTATCTAGTCCTAGCGGAACAATCTAACCGTTGCAAGACAGTCCTAACGAATATACTATGCACTAATGGTATAATATTTATACGTTGCAAGAATGAGCGCTCCGCATAAAAAGGATCTGTAAGTTTCATGGGCTACCTCCTTAGATCAAAAATTTCTATTCTCAGCATTTATACCTATATATTTGAAATAAAAATTAATAATCTCATTATATTAAATTAATAAATATTAATATATTATTTTCTGTTTCTATTTTTTTAACAAGACGTGTATATAATAAATAATTCTTGATGTTCCTGGATATTCCGTAAGGGAATTAGTAAAAAACTACCAGCATGTCTACCAGCTGTAAAAATGAATTGTACTGGATAAATATAGATATATATCCAGCCATAATATTCTATAACCTATTGATAACTAACTATAATATATATTATATGCGTCTTTGTTAGACATATAATGAGTTGCTGGTTAAGCAGAAAAACTATTGAAACTAAATTAACCATCCGTCACCTTCATAACGGGAACACTATATTTTATGACCTGTCGTCAACCTATATCGAAGGTGATTATTGCTCTTTGGGATGTCTCGGGTGTTCATATGATAAAAAGAGAGATAAGCCCCTGAAAATCTACATCTCTACGATGATTACTTAATAATCATAAAATACAGCCGACTCTTTTTAATAAGACAGATCTTTTTGATTTTGTGGCACTGGATAAATATCCGGGAGAGAGACTAATAACCTACCGCAACCTATTTCTGGCTGATAAACAAGCTAAAACCAGAGAGAGAAACTACTGACCGACACCGATTTATCCTTAAAATTGATGAACCCTCATTCAATTTTTATCGCTACATTTTTAGTATAGAGTAAAAATCAATATTAGATGAAACCTATATAATTAGAATATCAATTAATAAAGAAGAACTGAGCCTGGAGGAATGCATTCGAATTACAAAAAATTTCCCCGGGTAGAGCGGGCTTTCAGAATGATGAAGAGCGCCTTATAAAAATAAGGCCTCTACATAACTAACTGGAACAAAAATTAGGGCCTATATCTTTTTATATATGTTGGCTAATCCAAGGGGCATGTGTAGAAAGATTAGCGAAAATTAACCTTTATTAATAAAGGAATAGAAGCTAAAGAATATCGGGTTCCAATTATCTCGGCTGAAAAAATAAATTTATTCACTCTGCTGCAATAAAAGACCTTTCATTTATTCCATTCCATAAATCGTGTCATTAACCGAATATTATCTTTTTGAATAACATTTCAAAATAACTATTTTTTTATTTATTCGTAAAGCTTTAGTTTAAAAACCTAGCTAAATTCGCATACAGCCGGTCACATAGATTACTTCTCGCCAGGGGGCTGATAAAATAACTCGGATGATTCAAAGGCTAATTTTCCCCCGAATAGCCCGGTAGCAAGACCGATCTAATTTGGGTAGAACAACTTCATCCGTCTGAACGATGGTCTTATTGAAACAGTAATCACGATCAGAGTCACGATGGTTGGCCGAGGTAAACCTCGACCAGTTGACTAAAGAGATCCGTCGATACACTTAACCCCGCCAACTTAATTTTTCCTGATTATAACCTTAAGTGCCGGTTAGTTACGGTTTTCCCCCGGACTCAGCAGCTAGTTCTCCAGACCGGGAGGAATACTGACCACACAGCTAATCTAGTAGTAAAAGCAGCTGACGCCAAGCTGACCCGGCTAACCGTTTTTTAGTAAATTCGGTCAGGTAGTTAGCCGGGGCCGGCTTCTAATCAAGATTATAAAGTTTCAAAAAATTGTAGGCTAGGTTATGTAGGGTAATCACATACACCTCGGTATTTCCCGGGCTTGAAAAGGCAAGATGGCGGCTGAGTCGTTTCAATCAGGCGGCTCTGACCGGGAAAAAACAACCCGATCTTTCGGCCTTATAGCTGTAATCGTTCCATAGCGGCCGTCAAAGCCGCCAAGGACCGTCACTTCACCCCGGCGCATCCGCTCCACCCCCAACCGCAGTAGAGGCCCAGCCACCGTCTCTAAATTAGCTAAATCAGCTTCAAGTAATAGCGGCAGCTCACCAGCAAATTCGGATACTAATCGATTGTAGTCAGCGACTACCCGCTGGGTTTTGAGCCCACGGCCATGAACCTGAGCCAAAAGTTCGAATAGGGGGATGAGATGGTAATCGGGGAGGCGAGGACCACTCGGTTGCTCCCGATCTGCTAGTTCGGAAACCCGATGGAGAACACCAATGGTGAGGGGCCGGCCGCAGACGGGGCAGAGCCCGACGCAGGCCCTAGTTTCATCCGGGATTAGGGCCGGACCGCAGCCAGCGTGCCCATCTAAATAATATTTACCCTCTTCAGGAAAAAATTCTACGGTTCCCCCTAGATTAGGGCCACCACGTAGGGCTTCGACCAGAGTTTCCCAGGTAAGAGAGCCGTTGATGATAGTGGCTTCCCGCCCTAAATTGTTAAGACTGTGGGCATCGGAAAAAGAAATCAAAGCGTAACCGTCCAGAGCTGAGACCAGGCGGTTCATGGCTGGATCACTGGAAAGGCCCGTCTCCAGAGCGGTGATATGACCGCTTAAGTCGCCGAAACATTCTTCTAGATAATTGAAGCCGCTTTGAGCCCCAAATAAAGAAAACCAAGGAGTCCAGATGTGGGCTGGGACCACCTGCATCTTGGAATGAGTGGAAAGGGCAATATCCAGAATCTGGCGGGCGCTTAACCCTAGAATGGGACGGCCGTCAGATTCCACATTACCCAAGGCCCCCAGAGCTCGAGAAAAATTAGTGGCGGCTTCTAGATCGGGTGCGATGATAATCAGATGAATTTTACGGGTGCGACCACCCTGCTTGTAAATAGTGCTAACTTCACCGGTGGGCACGAAGCGGGGGCCCTCCGGTTCGGTTTTCAAGCTATAAAAACTGTCGTCACGCTGGGTCAAATTAACTTTCAGTTCCTCAAGCCAAATCGGGTGGGTCATGTCACCGGTTCCGATGAGACTTATCCCTTTCAAGATCGCCCAGCGACTCAAACAGGCCGGATTTATAGCCGGTGAGGTAGCCCGGGAAAAACGCGAATGGAGGTGTAAATCTACAAAATGCCGCATCCTTTACCGGCTAGCCTCCACTCTTTCACCACGTAAACTAGTCGAAAAGGCCTCAATTACACGCACTGAAACTAGTTGCCCTATTAGTTCCGGTGGGCCATCAAAATGAACTAGCTTGTAATTACGCGCTCGGCCGGTGAGCTGGCCCGGGTAGCGACTAGAAACCCGTTCTACCAGGACTTCTAGAACGGTCCCCAGATGGGCCAAATTTTTAGCAAGAGTTATAACCTTTTGCCGGGTTTGTAGTTCAATCAGGCGTCGGGACTTTTCTTCCTCTAGCACCTTATCAGGTAAAGAGGACGCGACCGTGTTTGAGCGATCACTATATTTGAATGAGAACATGGCATCGAAGCCTACAGTTTCAATGAGGCTTAAGCTTTCGTCAAAGTCGGCTTCCGTCTCACCGGGAAAGCCCACGATTAAGTCGGTAGTCAGAGTTAAATTGGGACAACGGACACGCAGAGCCTCAATTAAATCCAGATAGACTCGGCGGGTATAACCCCGTCCCATAGCCTTAAGAACCGCATCTGAACCGGATTGCACTGGTAGATGCAGGCTCTCGCTTAAAGAAGAGAGGTCCCCAAAGAGATTCACCAGTTCTGGAGAAAAATCACGCGGATGGGAAGTGATAAAGCGTAAGCGATCCAAGCCCGTATCAGCAATTAGACGCAGTAATCCCGGAAAATCTGGCTCTCCGTCCAACCGGCCTCGGCCGTAAGCATTGACATTTTGACCTAACAAAGTGATGTCACGGGATCCAGCCGCCACCCGGCCTTTAATTTCGCTGACTATTTCTCCAGCCGGACGACTTAGTTCCGGTCCCCGAAGATAAGGTACTACGCAGTAGGCACAGTAATTATTGCAACCTTGCATGATAGTCACATAATCCAAAAGGGGCCCGGCAGTGGAGTTGAAGGTATCCGGTTTAGCCCCTTGGGCTTCCAGATTAGCCTGACTCCAAGCGGGAGTCTCACCGGGCCCGATAAGAGCAATCTGGCTCCGGTCGGTTAGAATTTCATCCAAAATATCCGGTAGCCGTGGCAGATGTTGGGGGCCGGCCACCAAGTCTAGCCAGGGGGCCTGATCAAAAAGAGCCCGGCCCTCCTGCTCAGCTAGACAACCTCCTAACCCTATGATAAGACTAGGGTTATTTTTTTTAAGAGGGCGAAGCTCTTCTAGACGTCTAAGTGCACGCTGAGCTGCTTTGGCACGGATAGAACAGGTATTGAAGAAGATAAAATCAGCCTCTTCTCTGATTTCAGTCAGCTGCCAGCCGTGGGCGCATAAAAGATCTCTCAACCGGCCGGAATCATATTCATTCATTTGGCAACCGAAAGTAACCAGATGGGCGCGCCGGGCTCTGGTCATGGCTACTCTGCCGGGTCCTTTTTGCGACCTACTAGCAACGGCCGCCAGAAAACCCGATCAGCCAGACGAGTGATCGCGGCAGATAAAACAAGAGCCAGGACCAACCGAACGAATAGAAAAAAGATTAACGATCCCCCGATAGACCACATCAAAAAACTATCTTCAATTAGAGAATGGAAAATACACAAGAGCATCATCGCGTTGTAGATATCCTGAGGAGGAATATGGCCGGAACGGCTTTCGGCGACAATAAGCCCACCGCCGTAGGTTAGCCCTAGTACACCGCCAATAAGCGTTAACATCAAAACACTTTCATTAATTCCGACTAATCTTAAAGGTAACCCCAATATTTTTATAAGCAGCCGGGTCAGCCCCAGATGATTGCTTAGTTTTATAAACAGAAGTAGACTTTCGATAATCACTAGGATCATCAGTAGTTGCTTTAAGGTTAGCCAGATCCAAAGGTCCCAGGGCGGCACCGGGTCACTCGAAAAATTCAAGAAACTTAACCGCTGGGCTGGTTCCTCTCCCCAGCCGGTAAGCCGGGCTATCTGATTAATAACCAGCCCCCACAAAAAAGCCGCTAGCATTCGGAAGAGAGTCACCCGCCAGAAAGATAACCCCGCTCCTCGGCAAATCTGGCCTTCCAAAAGTAGGGAATGGGCCATCAACCCCATACCTCCCAATACAGTCATCTGGGCCAGACTCAGTGGTTCCATGATCGGTAGAAAGGAAAAGTAAATGCTAATAGCAACATAGTGGTTAGCGATCATCCCGGCGACCCAGATCAGAGCTGTTTCTGGCGGTAGGCCCACCAAAGTCATGACCGGTTCGAAAAAACTAGCCACCGTAGGAACCCAGTTAAAAAAAAGCAAAAAGCGTGCTACTAGCAAGGCCGGCAGCGTGAGCTTTACGACAAACAGCCAAGTGCTTCCCCCCTGATTCAGGGTTTCCCAAATCTGAGGCCAAGCGCTAGTTAGTATTTTAATAACCATGAATTTCGTCGCAATGTATACTTAAATAGCTTAAGCTAAATAAAAAAGCCACGGGGGCTATCCGTGGCCTGGTCAGCTATAAGATCTGTCGCAGGCGTGCTTTATTTTTCGTCTGACCGTCCCTAGCGGTCTTTAAACCTTTTCCTCGTTTTTTTTAGTTTTAGCGGCTTCGAGTTTCTTAGTCTCAGGCGCAATCGGGCTATCATTTTTAGGAACCGTCGTGGGAGCGGTAGATTTTTTTCCAGCATAGTCGGTCGCATACCAACCGCTACCTTTGAGTTTAAAGCTATTCATACTCATAATTTTAGTCATGCGGTTACCGCAAACCGGACATTCCTTTAAAGGAAGATCAGAAAATTTTTGCATACTTTCGTTAGTCTCACCACAGTTTTGGCACTGATACTCATAAATTGGCATGGTTAAGAACTCCTTTCCCCGCAAAGCCAGGGTATACCCCAATTTATTTTCAATATCTTTTAATGTAATCTTTTTTAACAAAATGTCAACCCCTCGGTGGTGACCTGACGATTAAAATAGATCGCGGCGTCTAATGTCGATGAAATCGGAATCATCTGGTTATAGGCCTTTCAGTCGGGAGCTTTCAATTGATTGTCACCCGGCAGCTAAAATTCTTCCTTTGGGACGGGCCGCTTTCAGTATCCATCGAAGTCATGACTAGGCCGCTTCCGGCAACTGTTAGGATCGCAATTAGGACGCTAAATCTCAATTAGCAATATTCTCGCAGTCTCTACTGATAATCGAATAGTTAGTAGCTTCGGACTTAAACACTGTTTTTCAGCCTAAGCCAGCCATAGCTAACCACCTGCGACACACCCAGCTAACAGCAACATAAGGCTACCGACCATAAGAATCGAAAGATAGCGTATCATAAATAAACCCCTTATATTTAAACTAATTTTGTTATACTCTATTTTGAAAAGAAAACTATTATCGTACAAGGTCAAAACCAATTTAATTTGAATTATCAATCTTAAGGCTTTAATTGTAGCCCGGCGCTATTTATGTTAAACTTTCCAAAATAATTGAGGTTAAAGAAAGCGCTCGTAGCCCAACCGGATAGAGCAACGGCCTTCTAAGCCGAAGGTTGCAGGTTCGAATCCTGCCGGGCGCACCAATAAATTTAAATGCTTATTGCCCCTCAGCGATAATTTTTTCTACTCATAGAACTTCAATAAATCAAAGCCCCCGACCTTGGAGCTTTTGTAGCCTATACGAAAATAACAACCACAGAAAAAATGTCTCCTCCAAACCATCAGGAGCCTAGAAGATTTTTCCTTCGCTCTTTTGGAGAGGTATTTTTTTTCTGAATAGGAAAAGTTGGAAAAAGGTATTAGTTACAAATACTAAAACTTATATGATCGGCTATAGCGCTGTCCATCTACCAGGGTGGTTACTGAAAATAAATCTATTAACTAGAGCGAAACTTATTTAGTCAACCCTTAACCCGTTTTTAAATAAGCATTAAACTTAAGTATTACGGAGTCTATTGGCATAAAAAGTGAGTACTATTCTCAAAACTATTAGATGTATATAAAGTTTACCTCCTGCATTCATTTTATAAAGTTGAAAGCGACGGCAGCTATAGAGGCTTTAACTTCATCTCTCAAGGTTCTTTTTAAAAAAATTCGAAAATCTAATTTAAGATGTCCACCAACTGGGTCTATTATAATACGTCGTTTGTTACGTTTTCTTTTTTTTCAGATCCGATGATTTTTGACCTTATTTCTCTAATGTTAATATTTGGACTCCTTCAATTATTTTACGATATTGAAAAACTCGATTCCACAGCCCTAAATTTAATTTATAGTTTAAAAATTCTGGTTAGTTGTTGGATTCTATCGTTAAGCATGTTACTCTTATAAAGATTTCGGTTAAATTTTTGGTAGCTACAATCCTACTGTGAGTCTTAGTTACCACTATTGAAACTTTCGAACTAAACTCATATTTTTATGTTTTTATTATTTACTATGTAGAGTATTTTCGGCTCATATAAACTGTAAATTTTACTTTCATCTTTTTGCTATTGGGTCAAATATACTCAACAACTTGAATTGTTCTTGATAGCTTTCTAAATTAGCCTCTGATCTTTATTCATTTAATTTAACTAAATAAAGTTAAAATAATAATTTTATTCCAACTTTTGGCCCTATCTCCTTCTTTACTTCTTTACCCTTTTGGGGGCTCCTGCAAAAATTAATCATTTTAATAATTTTCTTTATTTCTTTTTTGTAGCTACGGCATAAAGAAAGGCTTGTAGGCGATACTCTCTTTCAAATACGAGGTCTCTATTTTATCTGTAACTTAAAATCAATTTAAAAGGTAATACTCCCCCTTGAACAATATTATCAAAAAAACTTCTTTCTTAAGCACTTTATTCTTGATGTAATAAAATGGAAGCCTTAATTTTTTCTCCACCTCTTCAACCCCAATGCATTGATGAAAATGAGTTAAATCAAATGATGCGCAAAGCGAATTCCATTGAAAGGTATCTCTCTACAAAAATATTGAAAGTAAGAATTGCGTCTCAACTCTTGAAACTCTTGCTCTAAGAGAGTCCAGGATATTTTCCAGCCAATTGCGAGTATGCATCTCAAGGATTAATTTGCTCCAGTAAATCCCTTTTAAACAAAGCACCTTACCCTAATTGTAGTGATGATACATACATCCCCCGAAGAAGAAAGCATTTCGACCGAGAGTTAAAATAAATCACGGCCTCTATACTTAAATTATACTATACTTAATATTAATTAAAAACTAAATGCTTAATATGTTTTACGAATCGACTAAATATCGTGGTAACTAGTCACCATATATTCCATGTAATATTTTATTGCGCTATTTTGTCGAAGGTGATTTAATTTTTGATCAGTTTGCTAGTAGAGGTACTACTCTGGTCTAGAGCAACCTTCTCAATAAAAGGTATCCGCCTTGACATTAACGATGTACCCTTAAATGGTGTAGAGAAAAATGTGATTTTAAATATGAAAACGGTAGTATAGTCAATTTTTTCAAGGGTGATGCTCAACCTCCGATCTTCTTAAAAAATAAGACTATCGATCTAGGTTTCACTCATCCTTCGTACTCTAACATTATTAAGTACAGCAAAATTTAGAAAATAACCTTTCGTGTTTTGGCGTATTAGACTTTTTAAAACAACTAAAACTCGTCACTGTTAAAAGTTACCACATACTTAAAAAAAATAATTTCTGTGCATTTCTAATAGGCGACACACTAAAGAAAGAGCATGCTATTCCGATGAACTATACGGTCATGCGGATTTTTGAAGCCGTAGGTTTCCGCTTGAAGGAAATTATTATCAAAAAGACAATAGCATAACTAAACTGTTGAAAAAACAGATTACTCCAGCTAAATAATTACTTTTAAATCTACTTAGAGACAATCAATTAGATAAACAGAATAATAACTGTATCAAAACTAGAAAAGAAACTGATTTAAAGACAGAAAATGGCGAAATATTTTTCGCCTTTAAATTTATTAACCACCCCTTATAGGGTGAGCTGAATAGATCAAATTATTATCTTTTCTGACCCAAACTCTAGGTATCTTTAGGCTGAAACTCCACTTTAATAGTTATAATTTAATATAAAAATGCTCGTAGCAATCAAAAAAATGCCGGTAACCGGTTTGACTTTTAATTATTTTTAGATATAATCCAAAAATAATTAAAATCAGCCTCTAGTTCATGATCAATGAGGGCGATTAGCTCAGTTGGATAGAGCGTTAGCCTCCGAAGCTAAAGGCCGCGCGTTCGAATCGCGTATCGCCCACCATTATAGATAAAAGAGTTTAATCCTTTCTTTGCTGAGCCTTTTTTGTACAGTTAAGCTTGAAAAAATCACCAGGTATATTGATGATAGGTATTTTTAACTTTAGCCCCAAGTTAAAGAAGCCTTCGAATATTAAAATGATGAAGGTTTACCAACCTCATCAAAAAGACATAAGACGATTGTCTGAATGGATAAAAGTAGCTTAGCCCATAAAAATGAGTCTGTAAGTAGTCGATCCTTAAAAACATATTAATACCTTACTGTTTAAATCGATTAGTTATAGTGTATTTTTAATTAGACAGGCTAGAAATTGCTTTAGAACCCAGTCAAAAGGATCCCATCACAACAATCAGGATAAGTCATTTTTTCAAGGGGATTTTATTGAAGCAAAATAATCCTCGCGATGCTTACTCACAAATTAACTAGAAGAAGATCATAGACTCTCTTAAAGCAAAACTTCAAGAATGCTATTCCGGTTAAGGATATCCAGCCAAAAATATTCGTTTACTGCACGGATTATTGATCATAAAATAACTTGAAGAATTGGTCAACGATCAAATTGTTCAAGAATGGACACGCAACCCTTACTTTCAATATTTTTGTAGAGAACTAGTCTTCCAGTAGGCTGCACCTTGCGTATCATTTTATTTAAATTTTTTGTCAAAGCATTGGAATTAAAAGAATTAAATAATTTTTAAGGCTTATATATTTATTGCATGTAGTGAAAAGGCTTAAGAAAGAAGTTCTTTTTGACAGCACAATTCAAGGGAAAAATATTCCCTTTTCAACTGATTTTAAATTACAGCTGAAAGAGAAACCTCGTCTTTGAAAGATATTATCATCTATAGGCCTTTCTTTACGCCGTAACTACAAAAAAATACAGTAATTATTAAACCGTTTATTTTCTACAGGAGCCCCCAAAAAAGCAAAGAAATAAAGAACACCAAGAACTATATTAAAATTATTATTTTAACCCTAATTCATAAAATCAAACGAAAAAATAATAACTATTTTAGAGTTTTATTAAAAATAATTCAAGTTTTCAAGCATATTTTGACCCACCAGAGAAAAGGCAAAAAGAAAATTTACAGTTTACATGAGCCGAAAATACTCTACACAACTAGTAATAAAAACATAAAAATATTAGTCCAGCTCGAAGGTCTCAACCCTGACGACTAAGACTCATGGTGTGATTGTAATTACCAAATTTTTTGATCGGAATTTCTACGATGATAAACACTTGCCGATACAATCCAGTAACTAACTAGAATTTTAAACTATAAATCAGATTTAGAGCATTACAACTGACGTAATCCAATAAAACTAATTATTAAACATCTTAAATCAAATTTTCGAATATTTCGAATTTTCCTAGAAAGAACTTTGGGAGACGAGATCAACGTCCTCATAGCTGTCATTACTTTTAACTTCATGAATAGCTGCGAAAAGTAAACTTTATTTACATTTAGTAATTTTAAAAAATTAACCCACTTTTTACGTTAATAGAACCCGCAACGTTTTGATTAATATCTATTTTAAAAGGCTTTAAGAATTAACTATTTAGCGTCGTAATTCGCCAAATCACCGCATTTAGGGAAACTCCACCCTATATTTGTTTCAATCTCAAAACTAGCTAAAGCATACTTTTTAATCTTTATTTATAATTTAGTTCTATGCTATTCCAAGTAATCCCGAAACACTCAAAAATAGCGTCCCTTGACAGTTATCGTCCTTTCTTCGTAGAATATAATTGCAATACTTATTGCACAATCTAACAAAATTACGCTTCCCGCTGAGTTTGTTAAAAACAATTTTTTGATCGTAATAAATTACTCAATCTTATCCAGTAAATATCATATTTATTTGAATATTTTTTATATTGCTTTTTCAATAGCTACTGTCCTGTAAATTTAATTGATAACTTCAAAGGCTTCCTCCAGATTATGCCGCGCACTCATCCGTACCATCAGTGGATCGCATAAATATGAATCTCTTAATTATATCCGTTTTCTACGCTATTTTTTATACCTCTACGCGGTTTCGTTAAGTTTAAAACCAACGCTACTGTAAAAAATCACTTCAATCCCGTAAATTACCGAAAGCATTTTATTACAAAATCAAAGAGTTTTACAGCCTTACTCTGATTGGAAAGCACAAATAAATTAACACTCTATTATTTTTCTATATCAACCAGCTACATTCCCCTGAAATACGTTTTATCTAAAATAAACCTGACTTTCTCAATATATTTCTTAACGAAATTCTCCATCAAATAATCGCTGCAGTTCTTACACTCATTATTCTCGAGTCTAGTCTTAACGCCAGTTGCATAGTTAACTAAGTTTCCGACAATTTAATTTTCCATTAAATCGAAGAATCCTATTTTACACATAAATATTTTATACTGTTTAACAGAAAAAACTAGCCTCATAAAATTATATAGAAACATTTCGTCACCGCCAGTCAATCTGATTTCTTTTTCTCTGGTAACTAACAACACTGATACACACTTCAGCGCCTCTACATATTTTGTGATAATCTACCCAAACTTAGGTTCAATATCTTTTGAGGCAATAAGAGAATTAAGAAGATGAATTTTAAACTTGATCTCCTCAACCTTCCAATCCCCTCATTAAAATTAATATAATAAGCGCAATTGGAAATACTGTTTTTAAAGCTAAAAATTACGCTTTAAAACTTCTTCTACTCACTCTTTATGCTCCTATTAATTCGTAATTAACAACTCACTTATACCTCCACGCGAATCACTATTTCTGTTAATCATCCGCGTTGCTAAAACACGATCAATTTTATGTTTAGAATAGAGATTATCGAAAAAAGTATCGCCTATATCAATATTTTTGGGATCAGAATTGCTCAATACTACCTTTGCACCCTTACCGCTAACACGATCCACATATTCGGCAAGATCACGTTGTGCTTCATCATCAAATAAATTCTCTGTGTATGAAGTAAATTTTGCAGTCTCCGTTAGAGGTCGATATGGTGGATCAAAGTATACAAAAGTTTGCTCATCGATAAAATCATAGGATTTCCGATAATCGCCGCATACTATAGTGACATTCTGCAATATGCGGCTAACATTTTGCAGATTCTCATAATCACAAATCAATGGGGTTTTATAAGATCCCATCGGCACATTATATAACCCTTTTGCATTTATACGATAAAGACCGTTGAAACAAGTACGATTGAGAAATATAAATAATGCAACACACTCTAATGAAACTGTACCATCTATTTTCAATTCATTGTATCGATCACGCTTATTGTAATAATAAAATTTGCGATCATCATTATCCCCTGGTAGATATTCATCCTGTATTTGTAACAAAAGCGGAATCAGTTTATCAACTGAATCGCGAATTGCAATATAAGTACCAATCAATTCTCGGTTTATATCACTTATATAGACATCGCGTAAGTTATATTTACTTAAAATATCGAATAAAACTGCACCCCCACCAATAAAAGGTTCAACGTACTTATTGTAGCTTGTTCCCATTCCAACAGGGTAAGCAGTAGCAATATTTTTAAGTAGCTGCCCTTTGCCACCCACCCATTTAATAAAGGCTTTAACGGACGAAATTGCTCTATTCTAGAGTAACGTTTATCTATACATAAATCCCATTCGGTTGTTAATGTTTTACTCATAAAATGCACACTCCTCTCACAACACTATTTTTCAAACACTATTAGCATTATTTTTATCAAATTAATAAGCCAGAAGTAATATTCTAGGAACATAGATCTCCCATAAAAAACAAATCCCCGCCAGATATTATCCAAGCGGGGCTATTGTTTTCGTCATCAGAATAAGTAGTACTATCATTGGGATTAGACGAAGGATTAAAGAAGGTTACCCGCCCCCCTGGTCCCACTACTGGACTGGGTGATGCTTGGCTGCCAGGCAGGCATAAGCCGGTAATCCAGACAGCGGCCCTCACTAGTAGCATCGACTACGGTGTCGCTCTGGTTAACTATAAACATGGTTAGGCAGGAAAAAACTACCGGTTCGGAGCGCCCCCCCTGACCTTGCGGCGGGATAACGGTGGCCGTCTGACGCCAGCGATAAACAGTTAACTCTCCCCGAGTTAAAGCTTTTTCAATCTGCCCCCACTGACTTTTTAACTCCTCCAGATTCAGGCCCGGCGCAGAGGTCAATTTTTTCGCGAAAGCAGCCTCACCAGCAGTCAACTGATCGTGCTCAAGGTCACCCATGGAATTGCCACCCTCCTGAGAAAACGGCTCCAACCCAGCACAGCCCTCCAACATTAACCCCGCGGCTAAAAAATAAACGGCTAGCCTCGCCCTGTTTGACATATCCGCACCCCCACCGAAAAAATTCACTTTGAAGATTAACACAGAAAAGCTCCTGGGACAAGCCGACTACCCTTATTTTTAAAGGCTAAAAAACCTAAAACATACAGCCTAAAACAAAACCTCAGCCGCCTCAAGGATGAAAGATCAACAGATGACAACGACTGGAAGCCAAGTTAGCGGACCCCCTCCCCTAACTCTATCATTCCGTTAAAGGTCAGAATTCAGACCTTTGTCTCTAGCAATAAACCCCGGGTTTCGCCGGGGTGACGAGCCAGAGGCAAGACAAGGTTAAGGGCACAAAAAACTGAAGCAGTTTTTACTTCCGTCGGCTTTTTTAGCTTTCCCAGACTACTTTCTGGCCCCACCCCCGCCCCCCTGGATCAGCCAAGCAACGACTACAGTCCAAACATTCGTCAAAAAATTCAGTTTATACAAACTTTTTTCACTAGATTATTCATGTAAAAGCTATTTTGATTTTATACCTAACCTTTAAAAATATTTCTTCGGCAGTTGGTATATCCGTAATAATGATATATAATCTTATGAAATGGCCTTGATCCTGAATATCTGCAAAGGTATCAATCTCTTTAAAACAAGAGCTACCCTCCAGGGGTCGGAGTACTAGATAGGACTGGCCTAGTTCACAGCTACAATCTTCAGATCCTAGAGGTTCTGGCTTATTGGTCTCTAACCTAGCACCTCGCCGTTAAACAGAAAGCCGGGCCGGCCAGCATCCCACAACTGGGCCGCAGTCTTTTTTAACATCAGAGTATAGCAGTCGGTGAAGAAATTAAGATTACACTCTCGACTGTGAGGCGAATTTTTAGTTAAGGATCACAGTTCATCGTACAATAACCAATAATTATGGGTAGATCTAGAACCACCGCCACAGGGCCTAGACTTTAGCCAGAGAGAAGAAGTAAGTAATAAAATTAAGGTAGGATGAAACTTCTGTTTCATTAAAAAGTAAGCAACTAGAAGGTTATTAAGCTCCCCCCAGGTAATAAGACCGAAAGCCTACACCGATCCGGTAACCAGATTACGAGGCTTACAATTAATCAAAGTTCGATCCAGTCAGAAGCCCTGAATCAATCAAATTTTCAATAAGCCGCTCCCGGCCCTGACCGGTGGTAGAGGAAAAGGCCAGAAGCGGATGAGCCAGGGGAATGACGACCTCGAACATCTTCTCAATGCGAAGCAGGCGAGTTCTAGCTTCACTCCGATTAAGCTTGTCAACCTTAGTGGCGATAAGCCAAACGGGAATACCCAAAGTTTCCAACCAAGCGACTAAGTCGTATTCATCGGCCGAAGGTTCCCGACGGATATCCATGAGCAACAGTACTGTTTTGATCGGGCGGCCACTTTCGAGATAGCCGGTCGCTAGTCGCCGCCAGCCAGCCACCTGACTTTTGGGGGCGGCGGCGAAGCCATAACCTGGGAGATCGGCCAGAAGAAAAGGCTGATCCTGAGGTCGGAAGGCTACCCGGAAAAAATTAATTTGGCAGGTACGACCGGGCGTGGCCCCCACCCGAGCTAGAGCCTTGCGCCCCAACCAGCGGTTCAGAAGAGAAGATTTACCGGAGTTAGAGCGGCCCAAGATAGCTAGTTCCGGCCGCTCAGATTCGGGGAACTGGCGGATTTCGGCCGCTGAAATTATAAAATCAGCAACTAGAGCTGGAGGACGCTCCGGGGCTGAATATGGAGCGGCGACAGTTTTCATTTATTCTCCTAAAAAATTAATTTTTTATATTAACATAGCAACCCGTGCTGGAGCAAATCGCAACGAGAGTCTACAATAATTCTCATTATTAGAGTTATCTAATAAAAATGAAAGATGAATTAGTATATTTAATAAATAAAAAGATGTTTTTAGTGCTGAAGCTGTTTTACGCTTTCTACTATAGTGCTTCGATTAACCGGTAAACTTTGTGCATAGTAAAGGCTAGTAAATTAAATACAACCAGAAACACGGCAAAAGTTTTTCTCCTGTCCGAAGCTATATTTTAGATTATAGTTATTATTTTTTAAGCTAGTGAAGATCTCATTTTCTATTTTCCACCGACTTTTAGCACATCTAAGTAAGCTCTCCATATTATTTTTGAAAGGGTTATAGTCGATAATGAAGATATAGATCGAAGGTTTTATTTTGCCAGAAGGGTCTGTTATTTTAAGACCGATCCAGTTGACTTTCAAAGAATTTTTGCCATCACGAATTAGAACTTCTTATAACCATTTATACCGATATTCTCTTCACCCTTTATCTGAAATAAACTTGCATAAAGATAAGCTATCTCATTCAACACTAGAAAGACATTCTTATAGAAGTTTATGATCAGAAGAGTTACGAGTAAAGATAAAACTAATCTCAGGTTGCAAATTTTTTCGCAGAATAGCTGGTATGCATAAAGGTCATCACTCAGAAAGATTATGTATAATTCTTTAACTTTTGAAGCCTACTTATCCTGTTAGCGCGAGTTAGTTTTCTATTCGCAGCCTTGTTTCTTATCCCCGTCTTGCAGAATCATAAATTCTAGGACCAGAGATAAAACTGTATTTTAGCCCAATATGATAATAGCGGATCATAAAAATCTGTGTAATCATTCTCTTCCCCCCTATCGAAATGCTTTCTGCTAGAATAAAATTAATACTATATTTTATAGAAATTTAAATATTTAACCCCATCAAGAGCAATTAAAAATCTATCCCCAAATTATTTAAGGGTCTTCACGACCTCTATCAGGCGCAAGTCAGAAAAAATATTAAAAAATACCAAGTCAAACTAGTCAATCAAAATTCCATCCGATATCTGCCGAGTAAGAATAATTTTGCACAAAAAAATAAAAAATGCCGCTAAACATATGTCAAGCATCAATTAATGAGTATTCTAACCAAAACGCTTATTCAATACCTCTTCAATCTAAGAGATTGACAAAATTATTTAGTATCTCTGTAGCAACGATTAGAGCTCGATTGGAAAAATTAAGTTACTCTATCTGACTATCTTAATAGCATCAACGGGAAGCCCCTACACCACCTTAATACGGTAATTCCTACCTAAATTGAGAGAGTTTTGAGGTTAGTTAGGACTAGTCCTGCTATCAAAAATACAACTTTATACAAGACCGAATTTAGCCCTGTAAGTCATTAGCTACCGAAGAGGTACTTTTATTTATTTTATAGGTAAATAGTTTTCTTTATTATATATTTTATTATTTTCTATGGGTTTGTTTATTTTTAAACCAAAAAATAATTAATTTATTCAGGTCTAGTACTTCAACTTTGTTCCCCTTAACCCTATTCCTTATTGCTTCCATAACAAATACTTCTGGCGCTATCGCATAAACTGTACAACGGATATCATAGTAAAATAGCTAATATTATTATTATCCTCTTAAATAGTGTAAATTCTGTTTTCTAGGATCCTGTCGCTAAAAATACTCAAATAATTTTACTGATACCCCTTTCCTTATCACTGATTCTAAGTCCTACTTGTCAGGACTAAACCCTCTTCAACCATGTATTTGAAGTATTTTTCTAGCTGATGGTAACATTATAGATTAATTTGTTATATTCGTCTCGATCCGCCGCGTGACCCAGAATTGCGACCTGGTGCAGCCAGTATGCCCCAGTGATAGAATCTTTGAGAATGGCCAGGCCCTTCACATATGATCCAGTTTATAAACACCCTCGGGAAGATCAACTATGGCGGTATTTTTAAGGTACCCCAAAACGACCCAGCAATCGGAGGGGCCAAACAAAGTCATTATCCAGATCCAAAAGGCCCAAAACTAGATGAAACGAG
>LQAA01000018.1 GCA_001577715.1 Candidatus Adiutrix intracellularis
GTTTACAGTGAACCTCGACCATTAGGCCGTCGGCCCCCACGGCTAGGGCCGCTTTGGACATAGGTGCTACGAAAGAGGCTCGGCCGGTAGCATGGCTAGGATCGACGATAACTGGTAAATGACTACGTTCCTTGAGGGCTGGGACTGCGGAAAGATCCAAAGTATTGCGTGTACTGAGTTCGAAAGTGCGGATACCGCGTTCACACAAAATGACGTTGGGGTTACCTCCAGCCAGAAGATATTCGGCCGAACAGAGAAATTCCTCTATTGTATTCATGATTCCCCGCTTCAAAAGAATGGGTTTTTTAGATTTACTGAGACGTTTCAGCAGCGAAAAATTTTGAGCGTTGCGGGCCCCCACCTGTAAAACGTCAGCGTAGGTTTCCACTAAATCTATGTCGATTGAATCCATAACTTCGGTAACAATGGGGAGGCCCGTTAGTTCGCGAGCCCTGGTCAGCATTTTTAGCCCCTCTTCGGCCAGACCCTGGAAACTATAAGGGGAACTACGAGGTTTGAAGGCGCCCCCACGAATAAGGTGAGCCCCGGCCATTTTAACATCCCAGGCTGTGCCCAGCATCTGGGGATCGGCCTCCACCGAACAGGGTCCGGCCATAACAATGAATTCTTCGCCACCTATACTAGTTTCGCCACCTAGGTTAATAATCGAAGGTTCCGGGTGGCTAAGCAGGCTGGCTAGTTTATAGGGTGGAGCCTTAGGAGTCGGGGCCTGGTTTTGGCTAATTTCTTTTTTTTCGCTCATACTGCTCTCCTTGATCTGTTCGAAAAAGCCGCCTTTATAAAATAAAACCGGCGTCACTTATTTCAGGTTCGCCGGTGGTTTGTTCAATCTAGTCGAAAGCTAACCTTCAGGCGAACCTCGCTTTAAAATAAAAAAAATAACCGTAAAACCAGGTATCAGCCCGGACGGTTATTTTTTTTAAGTTGGCTTGAAAAGATTTCACAAAAGTCTTAGAAACGGCGGGGAGGGTGATTACCAGCTTCCCGTTTTTGGGCTTCGTTAACTTTAAGTTTACGACCATCATGTTCCTGGCCGTCTAAGGCAGAAATGGCTTTTTTAGCGTCAGAGGGTTCCATTTCGACAAAACCGAAGCCACGGGAGCGGCCAGTTTCGCGATCAGAAATAACATTAGCGGAAATTACTTCACCATAAGGGGCGAAAAGGGCTTCCAGGCTGGCCTGGTTGATAGAAAAGGGTAAATTACCGACGTAAAGAGAGGTGCTCATGTACTTGACTCCATTGTAAAAAAAAAGATGATTATGGGCTGGTAAAATTGAAGAATGGATCTAAGCGACAGGCGCAAGTCCTTACGGCAAGATACTAAACCCAAAAACTATATTATAATTGGTTAGGTTAGTTTGTCAAGGTTTTTTTGTGTGGTTCAAAAGATATTAAAGGAGACATCACTTAATTAGTTCTTTTAGGTAGGGTTAGGGTTTAAAAATAATTCGCAGTTGACTAGATAAAGCTATGTCACCGCTGGTTTCAGGCTCGGTCAGTATAATGGCTGATCGCTTCACCAGGTAATATTTTTCAGGTGGGTCAGTTTTTACTACTCGGCCCAGAAGATAGCTATAAAGGTATGAACCTTAAGATTCACCAGCATGGCGCAGATTTTGTCGACCGGGTCAAAAAACCGGAGCGAATAGCCACCTATACCGGATATTTTAGAGGGGTGTTGGTGAATAAGAGGCCGGTCCTGATTCGAAGCTTCCATAGCGGCGGCAGCAGTAGTGGTAGTAACAGCTATTAGGGTGCCGTGATTGTGATAAAAGGTTAGAGGATAATCTAAACTGGAGACCTTTGTTTTAATTCAGATCGACTGGGGCTAGTTTCAAAAGTGTGGATCAGGCTCGGGGGCAGAGCCCCGTCCCAGGAGGCGAGGGGGTAGGGGTAGGTTGAGAGCACGATCTAACTCCGTCGTCGGTCTGATCCGAGTTAGGCCACGGCATTCCTGTAAGGTCAAAGGCTAGTCATGTAGGGCTAGACTAGCATCATAAATGGTTTGAGTCGCGTTCAAAGTAACGAGACTGTCGAATTCTAGTTCTTTATCAGAGGTTAAATAACGAACCATAAAACTATCGGTATAGATTCAGAATATAGGCGGTAACCAGGCAGGTTCAATTTCTCAACCAAAGTTTATAAAAATACTTCCTATTTTAACCTGGTATAAAATAGTCCTCGGTTAGATCACTGGAAAATAACCAGTCAGCGAAGGTGTCTATGTAAAAAAAATAATGACCATCAACCGGGTTGAACGGTCGCTGACTGGTGATCAGGTTGATTATTGTCCGGACTGGCGGCGACCACTTTACGGCCTAAGGAGCGTTCCAGTGTGGCCCAGGCCAGATTATAGCTATAGAGAGCATTATAATAATCGTATTGAACCTGGCTGTAACGGGTTTGGGAATCCAGAACATCTGTATTAGTAGCCATTTGTTCTAGATAGCGTTCATTAACCATGCGCAGATCTTCGGCTGCCGCGATCACGGCCTTGGCGGAGACATCTATGTTAAGACCAGCCGAAATTAGTTGATGATAGTTGGTGGTTATATCTAGTTTAGTGTTATCTTCCAGGCTAGCTAGAACGTTGAGGGAACGGTTAAGTTCTACTTTGCTCTTTTCCACTTCGGCTTTAGTCCGGCCCCATTCCCAGAAGTTAATTGAGGCTATAGTAGATACACTCCAGTTAGAATCATTGTTAGACCAGCCACCATGAGCTTTGGGAGTGTTGCCTAAAGAAGTGTTGGTGTAGACTAAGTCTACCTGAGGGTAGAGATTAGCCTTGGCTAGGTCAATATTTTTGGCTGAAGCCT
>LQAA01000019.1 GCA_001577715.1 Candidatus Adiutrix intracellularis
ACCGGCAATTAGGCACTGATCCAAAGTCAGGGGGAAGGGGGTGAATTTAAGAGTATCCACTATCTGAATTGGGTCGCCGACCACCCGGTGCAATAAAATGTTAAGCTGGGCTTTGTTAACCATTAGGTCCCGGCTGAGAGTATTTTCATTTTGCACAGCCTTGGCCAGTTCCACCTCGGCTTCTAAAACTTGGTTTTTAGAAGCCATGCCCACATTAAAAAAATTTGTGGCTACATTGAGATGATTCTTGATATTGACTACGGAGGTTTTAGCTACTTCTAGAGCTTTTTCGGAGGCTAGGATACTAAAATAAGTTTGTTTAACCTTCAACAACAGGTCTTCTCTAGCTTGAAATTTTTTAATGTCGGCCTCGGCCATGCCCAGTTGGGCTAGTAGATAAGAGGCCATATTTTTACCGCCTGTAAAAAGGGGCTGAGTTACAGCGGTTTGCCAGGTATACTGGGTGAGGCCTGAAACGCTCTGAGCGTTGGCGTGGCTGGTATTGGCCAAATCGTCATATTTAGTTGTTGAATAAGATGTTGAAGCTGTGGGCAAGAAGGCGGTGATAGATTGCCAGCGATTCCACATGGCTTTCATTTGAGCCTGATCGACGCTGTCTAGGCTGGGACTGACCCGTTGGGCGATGTTTAGGCATTCGTCCAGAGTTAGAGGGCGGTCATCAGGCACCTTAGGAAAATTTAGAGCGGGGTTGGAATTATTGCCGGTCGTCAGGGTGGCCTCGCCGAAAACCGTTTGAGGGATTGGTGGATCCGTTACCGGCGGTAGGGTAATTTTTTGGCGTGATGTATCGGCGCAACTCGTTAGTCCTAGGGCCGTGAAAAGAATCAGAATTACCAGGAGGAGAGGTGGCTTCGGAAAAGGCATAAATAGTCGATCCTTAAAAAATATTTTAGAACAGACATTAGCTCAAGCGTTACAGGTTCTATTGGCGTAAAATGTGGCTAAAAGCTTCAAAATTATTAGGTGCAAATAAAATTTTACCTCCTATGTCTATTTCATGAAGTTGAAGGTAATGGCGGTCATGAGGATATTAGTCCCATTTCCAAGGGCTTCTTTCAGAAAAAATTAAACCATTCGAAAATTTAATCTAAGATGCTCGATAATTGGTTCTATCGTACTACATCGGTTGTTGCGTCTTTTATATTTTTATTTTTCGGGTTCACTGAATTTTTGATTTTAATTCTTTTGGTGTTAGTGTTTAAATCCCTTAAACTATTTTGCAACCTTGATCACAAATTCCTGGATCTGGTATATGGTTCAAAAGTTAGTTATTTGTTATATTGTATCATTAAGTGTGTTACTACCGTAGAGATTTCGATCAAAATTTTTGGCAACTACAATCATACCGTAAATTTTAGTTACCATTATTTAAACTATTGAATTAAACTCATATTTTCTTGTACTTTTTACCTTTGGTTATGTAGAATGTTTTCGGTTCATGTAAACTATAAAATTTTATTTTTATCTTTTTACTATTAGGTTAAAACACGTTCAAAAAGATTTAATTATTCTTAATAGACTTCTAAATTAGTCGCTAATTTTTCCGCTTGATTTCACGAGATGAGTTCAGAATAATAGTCTTAAGGCGGCTTTTAGCTTTCTTTACCTCTTTACTTTATCTTGGGGCTTCTACAGAAAATTACCATTCTGATGATTTTCTTTAATCTCTTTTTTTATAACTACGATATAAAGAAAGGTCTGTAGACGACATTACCTTCTAAAAGCGAACTACCATTTTTATTTGCAATTTAGAGTTAGTTGGAAAGGTAATATTTTCTTTTTAACTAGTGGTGTTAAAGAGAACTTCTTTCTCAAACGTTTTTTCTTCATGTAATAAAATAGAAAGTTAAAAATTTTTCTTCATCTCTTCAACTCTAATGCGTCGATGAAAATGAGTCAATTTAGATAACGTGTAAAATATGGCCCATTAAAAGATTATCTCTTCACAAAAATATTTAAGGTAGGGATTACATATCCATTCTTCAACAATTTGTTTGTTGCCCAAATCTTAAAGTTGTTTTATGATTACCAACCTGCACATTAAACTAATATTTTTGGCTGGATCTTCCTGGTCGGAATAGCACTCTTAAAGTTTTTGCCCTAAGAGATTTAATGGTATTTTTTCAGCTAGTTCCGAGTAAGTATTTCGAGGATTAATTTGCCCCAGTAAATCCCCTCTCAAATAAAATACCTCGCTTTGGTTGTAGTAATGGTACTCTTATGCATCCTTCGGAGAAGAGAACATTTCGACCGGAATTTAAGGTGAATCCCGAGTTATATAGTCAAAATTATACCATAATTAATACGAATAATCAATTAAAAAATAAATGATTAATATGTTTTTAAGGATTAAATAGGTAAAAATATTTTTCTCATAGGCATAGGTTAATTTTAAGGTAGAGTTTATAATACCTTCGATCTCTACATATTTCAAGCTCTGGGACTAGGGTAAAATTAGTTATAATAATAGTAAAGTATATTTGATTTAGATAACTTTACTATAATTAAAAAAATAGCCCGTCTATGGGTTAGAGCTAAAGTATTATGGAATATATCTAAGATGGGAGTTAGCTTAGTTAAACTTTATTTAAGATAAAAGGTCGAAAATAAACGGGGGAGTTAAGATAAAGTTGGCCAGAGGAAGTGGTTAATCATTCTGGGTCATCTGATATAGGTTTTTAGCTCCGGGTAGATACATTTTTATATTAGCGATACGCTGGGCGTTTGAAGGGTGAGTGGAAAGAAAGGTGGGACTAGCCCCGGTGTCGATGGTGCTCATACGTTCCCAGAACGGGGCGGTTGCGGCAGGGTCATAGCCGGCTAAAGCCATTAAAGTTAGGCCGATGCGGTCGGCCTCGCTTTCATGAGATCGGGAGAAGGGCAGTATAATACCTATCTGACTGCCGAGACCGTAGGCGGTCAGGGCCGCTTCGCTGGTTAAGGAAGAGGCTCCAATTATACCCAAACCAAAGTTCAGAATATTGCCGCTTAGGTTGGTCATGGTTGCCTGGCTAGCCCGTTCCCGGCTGTGATGGGCGATGGCGTGGGCCACCTCATGGCCCATAACTACGGCCACTCCGGTTTCATCCCGGGTATAGGGCAAAATACCGCTGTAGAAAGCTACTTTACCGCCAGGCATACAGAAGGCGTTAATTTGGTCAGATTCTATAAGGTTAAATTCCCAATGATAAGCTGGTATTTCGGCGGCCAGACCATTATTTCTCAGAAAGTTTTCGGCGGCTCGGCTGATGCGGCCGCCGACTTTTTTGATCAGGGCTGTCTGTTCGGGGTTAGTAGATAGAGGCCCCCTTTTAATCATTTCTGAATATTGGTTGGCTGCCAGGGTAGTCAGTTCCTGCTCATTAACTAGAGCGAGCTGACTGCGACCGGTGCCGGGTACAGTGGCGCAGGTAGTCGGAAGAGCCAGGGTCAGTAACAGAGCCACTAGGGTTTTTAATCTAAAAAAAAGACAGTTGTTTAAGGGAATTTTGGTCATATTGTAATCCTCTTCTGGATTAGGATTTTATTTCTTTGGTCATATGGTTCAGAATTTTTAAAAAGGTAACCTGGTCGGTGGCTCCTTCCCAGAAGGCGACTATCTCGCCGTCGGGTTTAAGAAAAGCCAGGGTGGGGAGAGTTCGGGCGTGGTATTTTTTAGCTAGGTTGGTCGGGTCGTGTTCAACATCTACCGACACGGCGACAAAATTTTCTTCAAAGATTTGCTTAATTTTTGGGTCGCGGAAGACTTCCTGACGAACTTGACTGCAAAAACCGCACCAGTCGGCCCAGAAAAAAACCATCACCATTTTCTTCTCCTCGGTCGCTTGTTTTAGTGCTGCGTCATATTTGTGATAGTTGAATTCTTCAGCCGCATCCTGAGCCGCAGGCGGGGCGACGATCAGGAATAAAGTCAGGGTAGCTAGAGTTAAAAGCGTTTGACGAATCATCGAGCTTGCTCCTTAATTTTTAGGTCAGGACACGGCTACATTAAGGTGCCCCGTTAGAACTAGTAGTCCCAAGGCGATTAATATTAGACCTAGAACTTGGTTGAGCCGGTGCATGAGGGGTTGGGTTCGGACTAAGAGAGATAGACCCGCTCCCCAGAGTAGAGAGAAGCCCAGAAAAGGCAGGGCTAGCCCTAGAGAATAGACGGCGAGCAGGCGCGCGCCCTTCCCGGAGGAGGCTTCAGCGGCGGCCAGGGCTAAAATAGCGCTTAGGATCGGTCCCACACATGGAGTCCAGCCGGCTGCAAAACCCAGGCCAACGACGAAAGAGCCTAATAATCCTATAGGGCGGCGACTTAGTCGTGCTCGATGTTCCCGAAGTAGAAAAGAAGGAGAAATTAGATCAAGCAGATAGAGCCCGAAAAAGATCATCAGGACTCCGGCGAGGTAGTGTAGCCACTGGCCGTAATTTTTTAGCAGCTCCCCGGCCAGTCCGGCGGCCGCACCCAAAAGGGTAAAGACTATGGTAAAACCTAGCCCAAAAAAGAGGGTGGGCCAGAATAGTCGGGTGAAACCCCAGCGGTGACGTTCTAAAGCAACCAGCTCATCAAAAGTTAGGCCTGTAAGTAGCACCAGCCAGGCGGGAATAAGCGGCAGAACGCAGGGCGTAAAAAAAGACAGTAATCCCGCCGCCAAAGCCGTACTGAAACTGATCTGAGTCAAAAATAGGGTGCCTAGATTCAAACTTGTCCTTTCCTATCGAAACTAAAGGGCATTTAGCGTAGCCAGCGTTCAGGAACTGACTTAGGTAGGGTTTTCGTGTTCTGGATGGCTTCGCGGCTCAGGTAGAGGGCGCAGTAACAGCGGTCATATTTGCTCACATCCTCTTCCCGGAAGGTACAGGGGCAGATTATAGCCTGATCCTTTTCTCGCTGACCGAAAGCTAGGCGACAGGGGCAGGAACTGTATCCATAACGTTCCCGGTTAGTTAAGAGCCCGGTTAGAACCCCCAGAGTCCATTCTTTATTCGGGTTAAAATAATATCCCAGTTTCTCTTGAAGGGGTTTCAGTTGCTGATAAAGTTCTTCGGGGGTCACTGGGATTTCTTAAGTCGGATCGAAGCTTGCTGAATGTCGTCAGGCAGATTTCCGACAACGACGCGCGAGCCAATAATAAGGGTCGGAAAAGACTGAGCCGGATTATAACGACTCATTTCCGCTAGAGCCGCTTCTTTTTCCATTGGTGTCAGTAGATCAACCTCCACCTGTCTGTAAGAAACCTTTAGCTTAGTTAGAAGCTTTTTGGCTTCGCGGCAATGGTTGCAAGTAGAAAGGGCGAAGACGAAAACTAATTCCTTCGCTTTTTGCGGGTCGTAAAAAATCATTTACTGTTCCCTATGTTAACAAAACTATATGAAACAAGGTTGTCCCTAATTTTCAGAACCTTTTTATAATAATACGCTCTGACCCGTTTGTCCACCAAAAATAGGGTGCCATAGTAATTCTAATTTTAGGGTTACACAATAAAAATAAAAGCTGAATTGGTGTATTTATGGTGGTAGGACGTCTGGTATTATAATCCTAGAGAGCACAGCTTATAAGATGAAGACGTGATATATGCTGATGAACCAGAAATGAATAAAGAAATTATTTTTGACATTGAAGCTATTTTGCGCTTTCTGCTATAGTGTTTCGATTAATCGGTAAACGCTGTGGATGGTGAAGGCTAGCAAATTAAATATTGCTAGAAGCGCGGCGAGAGTTTCTTTCCCGTGTCTGAAATTATGTTTCAGATTAGAACCGTTATTTCTTAAAATATTGAATGTTTTATTTTTTATTGCCTAGAATAGGCTTACATAAAGACAAGTTACTTAGTTTAACTCCAGAGAGATATTTTTGTAAAGTCTTATAGTTGAAAGATTTACATATAGAGATAAAGCCGAATTCAGACCACAAAATTTTTTGTAGAGATAGTTGGTGAATATAAAGGTCATCACCCATAAAGATGGGGCATAATTCTTTAACTTTTGAAGATTGTTTATCCAACCAGCGCGAGGCAGCTTTTTATTTACAGTCTTGTTTCTTAATCTTCGTCTTGCGGGGTTATAAATCCTGGAACCAGGGACAGAGTTGTATTTTAATTCGGTTCGACAATACCGATTTCTAAAAAACTGTAAAAATATTTTATATCTCCGCCGGAATGTTTCCTAATAGAGTAATTTCAATAACTTATTTTATAGGGATTGAAATACTTATGTCTATCCAGAATAATTAAAAATATTTTATTAAATTGTTTAAAGGTCTTCAGGAAATTTATCAGATGAGAGCCAGGAGGAATATTAAAAAATACTGAGTTAAATTAGTCGATTGGAATTCCATTTGAAAGAGAGTTTACAAACCGGAACAACTATGCAGTTATCGAACAGTATGTCAATAAGCCAGAAAAGAAGGACCCTGCATAAAAAAATAAATAATGCCGCTAAGCGTATGTCGGACATGGAATAATGGGTATTCTAATCGAAACGCTTATCCGATGCTTCTTCAGTTTGTTTCTGAAGTAAGGATACATATTTCTCTAAGCACCTAATAAATATAATTTAATATAAAGTTAAATATATTTTAATAAACTTAATATAAAATATGCCAAACTGAGAATCACTAAGAGTGCTTAGTTTTTAGGCGGGGGAATAGATTATAACCGGAAAAACAGGTAACTATTCATGGTGATTATCAAGTAAGGTATAGCTATATATCAATATAAAAGTACGCTATATATATAATCATGAAACTAAATAAATCGTAAGATATAGTATTTAAAACTTTCCGGCGTATGGATGAACTGAAACGTGCACTTTAAGTTTTACGCTACGAGAATGATCTGTTACGAGCAGAGAATGCTACCTTACGGAATGAAGTTACCGAACTGAAAACTAAACTGGCTGGAGTCCAAAAGAATTTCAGCAACTCATCAAAGTCCCAACCGTCTTATTATTATTTAGCCTTTATTAAAAGAAGGCGAGGTAAAAAGAGTAAAATTAGAGCGCAACTAGGGTATAAGATATATTCCCGTCCGTCTTTTATCTTTGAAGAACTAGGTGAAATTAGAACCTTTACTTCAGAGCTAAAAACCTGTGGTTGCGGGAGAGAGTTAATTGTCGAACTATATGGAGACATCGTGCAGCAATAAATTAAACTAATTATTAAACTCCAACGGTTTATCGAATATCGTGGAGCTGTCTATTGTTACAAATAATTTGGGAAGATTTGTCATGGTTAAATATCATTTAAAATCATTAGTACTAAGTTCATAGACTCGAATTTAATTGTCTGTCTACTTTTCTCTAAATAGACGAGATCGGATATAAAGAATTTAATGATCACTATTTTTAGACCTACGTTTTTTGAGCCGCTTTTTTCGTAGTATTCAGAATACCAGCTCATCGACTGTCAGAAGTTTTCCGATTAATTTTTGGGAAAAAATTTATCGAATTGTTCGGCTGCTATTACTATTTGATCTAATAATAAATATTTGAAAAATCGCCCGACCCCAGGCTCAATTCTGTCTAGTTCATTTTATTAGGGACGCATGATTTTTATTAAAAAACCAGAATTTAGAAGCCCAGAGTTATGGGTTAAAGTTTCTATGACGATTACGATGTCTGTTTTAGTTTTACCGTCGATTTAAAACGGAAGCCGATGTAATTATTGATGATAAATTGTAAAGCGAGGAGAACTTTTATAAAACGAGGCCCTTAACGCCCCGGTGCTAAAAGAAGTCAAGAACTTGATCAGACGGTTACGTAAAGATAGTAATTCATATTTTTTCTTAATTACCAATCCGGTATGTCCAGAACGTTTTCCGTAACATTATTAATTTTAAGATTGAAAGCTTCGTTAAATTTGAAAGGCGCATCCTTTAACTTTTTTTTAACATTGGCAATATTCAGAAATTTTCCGATAAAAATCACATATCCGTAAATTGAGCTAGTGAAAATAAGCAGGCGGGTATTCTAAAAGACGGACTTGTCGGGTTAATCGTATTTACGCTCTAGGAGCAGCACTTCGTTGTGCGTGTAAATAAAAAGCAATCTATTGTCTTCTCTTATGTAGATAGTGTTAGCCTCCACCGCGGAAACTCCGCGGTACATTGAAAGAATCTGTTCAGAAGGATACGGATATCGTAAAAATAAATCAGATCGGAATGTAGTTCTTTAAGAACCTTATATTAGTTTTTAGTTTTATTCACACGCATAGAAAGTTCAGTAACGCCTCTCTACCACTTTGAGCAGCGAGGTAGGCTGGTTTTTTATCTTTAAGATTAGAATGTCAGCAAGTTTTAAAACCCGGATTAAATGATAATATTTACAGGAAGTCAACTGCGGCCTAAAATTGAAAAAACGCCGCTTGGCAATTTAAAACCTAGAACACTATATTTAACTTGGTAATATTATAATTGAAATGTCTTCCCCTTGTCAGAAGAAAAAATGAGTGCTAAATTGAGGTTTTTATAAATAGCTATTAAAATATTTAGTTTATTAACTAAATCTGTTTTTCACTCAAGCTTTAAAGAATCATTAGTTATGCTGATACTAGTGTTTTTAGCTTTAGTTCATAAATTAAAGAAGTCTCCGAATATTAATAATGATGAAGGTTTATCAGCTGCATTAAGAAGACGTAAAGAGATTGTCCGAACGGATTAGAGTAGCTTAGCACACACAAGATTAGGAATATAAGTATCATATAATACTTACGTCAAAGTACTGTAGTTAAGTGATCTATGAGAAGCTCAAAGTTGATGCGGTTAAGGTATTACGTGAATCATGTGAAAGGAAAGAGTTAGAAATAATAGAGGTTAAGTTCTATCTTAATTATTTCCACATGTTTATAAGAATACCGCTTTAAGTATAGTATACTGGGGGTAATGGATTATCCGAAGGATAAAACTCACTGATGATATTTAATAGGCAAATCAACTTGAAATACAAGGGTGGCAGCAGGTACTTCTGGTATCGTGAGTATTATTAGGTAAGAACGCGAAAATATAGTGGAGTACATCAGGAGTTAATTACTGGAAAATCTAATGATCGATCTAACTGATTTTAAATAAATATAGTGATCTTTTTATGAATAAGTCGGTAAGAAAGTAAAAAGGAATAGCTCCTTTAGGGATAAATCTTTAAATATAGTATATTTGGTAAATCACTCAGTGACCCTTAGACGTTACCGTAATAATCTCATTACAGAGGGGAATAAACCACCTGTTGAGCGGGTGGTCTTGATTAGTTTAATTTTGGAGGTGCCGGGTCCGCCCCTGCTTCCAGTCGTTAGGGTCGAGTGCCGGCTTTAATTATTTTGGGTTGCGGGAAAGGATAATTTCCTTTATAATTATCTAT
>LQAA01000020.1 GCA_001577715.1 Candidatus Adiutrix intracellularis
AACAATCCCCACTAACAAAAGAAGCATAGTAAAAAATATAGAGTTAGAGCGCACCCAAAATACAAGACCTATTTTCATATACCTTTTATCTCTAAAGAACTTGATAAAATTAAAATATTTACCCCAAAGCCAAAAATATGCGGTTACGTTGGAGAGCTAATTACTGAATCAGATAAAGGCATCACACAACAACAATTCGAACTAAATATTAACCCTCGATGACTTACCAAATATCGTAAAACCGCCTACCGTTGCAAACATTGTAAAAAAATTTATCGTAGTCAGATACTATCTAAAGTCACTAACATTAGATTCATGGGTCTGAATTTAACCGTCTATTTAACTTTTTTTAATTAGAAATGCACGATTTTATCAGAGAACTAGAACTCTGAGACCCGAAATTATGGGTTAAACTTAAATTCCACGACCAATTAAAATTATTTATTAGTTATTTAAAAATGTTGTTTAAAAAAATAATCGTTAGTTATTAGACACAATTTATGAATTGGAGCGAATCAAAAGCTTTTTATTATAGCGGAGTAAAAAAATCTATCTGAATAAATCTAACTTTAGCCCGTTTATCGACTAAAAACAGACTACGGCAGACTATCAGCCTCTCTTCCGAATATTCGTCCGGCACTACAAATTCAGAAAGATCTATCTCGTTAAAAGAGCCAGCTATATTTTATAATTATCAAATAATCCAACATAGTTATAGATTTAATGCGCTTATCTAAAGGCCCCTGATATCCCTTGGTCACCTACGTTTACTACTTTGCCCAGTCCAAATTAAATCCTAACTTTTTTAATTATCAAGATGAATATAACTAAATCAGAAGTATTACCTAGCTAGGCGTTAATAAATGTGTGCCTCCCCATCTCTATCGATCAGCGAATCATAATTTATCTGGCGCTTATCTCTCTTTTTATCACGTAAATATTCGAAACACTTCAAGGGGTAATACTAACCTTCAAGATAGCTTGACGGTAGGTCTTAAAATACAATGCTCCCGTCATGAAAGCGACGTTTGGCCGGTCTAGCTTCAATAGCCTCTACTTATCCATCATTCAATTTATAGTCACATAAAGCTTATTCTCATCAACATCGACGCTATTTAATTTAGTGGACAAGATTATCCTATCGCTAGCTAGCCACAGTGACCAATTTGCTTTTTGAGACACAAAAAACGAAAAACCACCACGGCGAAAACTAAATCCTACTCCCCGAACGGACGTGAGGAGATGACAAAAACTAGGTCAACCCTTTTCATAACCGTCATAACCACTAAAAAGTAACCGTGTCTTTATAATTAATGATTTGGAGGGTTTCCCTAACGAGAACAAAAAACTTACCTTTGAGTTATCTTCTGATTAGGTATAGTTTCCGAATCAAAACAAGAGGGATTAGCTAGGGTTCTTTCCTCGACCTTTCCATTATTCTGATAAGATTTACACAGGAGAACCACCAGGGAAGAATTACGACTTGAAACGATATCTATAAACATAGATGTATAATAACTAATTAATGCTGATTTGTTAAGTAAAAAATATTATTTACATAGATACATTTTTACTATAATAATATTATTTTATTATCGTAATATTAATATCTTATTGCACTTTTATTTGTAAAACTTTAGGTTAAGGAATCTAAGCCGATTGCGACGTTTATTTCGACTTCATCATTGATTCAGAGCGAAAGCCGATGCAACTATCCACGATAAATTACGAAAATACGGAGAACGTTTTCGAAACGAGAGCCTCACGACCCCAAAAGTAAAAGAAGCCGAGGACTTAACCAGGTGTTTCTGCAAAGACGGTAATTCATATCTGCACTTCATCACCAACCAGGAAACTGAGCCTACCAATAACTTAACCAAAAAACTATCTATTTTATGATTTTAGATAGAATCGTCACTCAGTAAACTCGTCCCGGAACTGAACATACCTGGTCAAAATACATCTGAATAACTAATGCCACTTTCACCATGAAAAAATACTCCCTCTTTTACTTTTTGTGCCAGGCTATTAATTCTTTCTACACAAAGCAGACACATCCTTCACTACTCAAGCTGTAACCCTTCACCTGGAAAAAAAACACGTCCCGTAACCAATTACGATTTATTTAACAACCAATCGCAAGGAAAACTGTCAATGTATATAAATCATCAATGCGGAATTATCTTAGTAACAAAGGCACTAAGTTGTCATCAGCAATTC
>LQAA01000021.1 GCA_001577715.1 Candidatus Adiutrix intracellularis
TTTTGATCAGATCCTCATTGGAAAATATCGGCAAAAAACTAGGCCTTTAGAGCAGTGGGTTCTTTTCATAATTAGCAGCGACCAATAGAAGGAGTATTTATGAAAATTGGTTGTCCCAAAGAGATTAAAAATAATGAAAATAGAGTTGGCATAACCCCTAATGCTGCCCAGGCTTATATTCGGGCCGGGCACGAAATTTTCATTGAAAAGGGTGCTGGCTTGGAGTCGGCTATTGAGGATAATGAATATATCAAAGTCGGGGCTAAGATTCTGTCTACGGCCGCCGAGGTTTGGAAAAACGTTGAAATGATCATCAAGGTTAAGGAACCGTTGGAGTCGGAATACAATTTGATGCAGGCTAATCAGCTCATTTATACCTATTTTCATTTTGCGGCTAACCGCGCCCTTCTGGATTCCTGTCTCAAGCAAAAAATTATTGCTTTAGCTTATGAAACAGTGCAGGAAGGCTGCACCCTACCCTTGCTGAAACCCATGAGTGAAGTGGCTGGCCGCATGTCAGCTCTAATGGGCGCTTTTTATAGTGGCCGGACTTTTGGTGGCCGAGGGTTGCTTCCTATGGGCGTTACCGGCGTTGCCCCTGCGGAAGTGTTGGTTCTGGGTGGTGGTATCGTCGGTGCTAATGCCGCCCGGACGGCGGCAGGCCTAGGTTGCCGGGTCACTATTTTGGATATTAACTTAGCTCGTTTGGAATATCTGGGGGAAACTTTGCCGGTTAATGTCAACTGTGTCTATAGTGATCTCGTTAATCTAGAACACTATCTTCAAACGGCCGATCTGGTTATTGGGGCGGTTCTTATCCCCGGGGCTAAGGCGCCCAAGCTGGTTAAAAAATCGCATCTTAAATTGATGAAGCCCGGTACGGTGATCGTGGATGTGGCCATCGATCAAGGGGGCTGTTTTGAGACTTCCCATGCTACCACCCACAATAACCCCATCTTTCAAGTGGATAGTATTATCCATTACTGTGTTGCTAATATGCCTGGCGCCTATGCTCGGACTTCCACTTTCGCTCTGGTTAACGCCACAATTAACTACGGTCTAATTCTTGCCAATAAGGGTGTGGAAAAAGCCTGTCGGGAAAATGAGGCTTTGAAACTAGGTTTGAATACTTATAAAGGCGTTATTACTTTTAAACCCGTAGCTGAGACCTTCAATCTTTTGGATAAATACAAAACTCCCGAATCAGTCGTTAACTAAGCCTCTTTTCTGGCTGTTATCGGTGAATAGCTGAGATGACTGGATATATACGGGGTTCCATAAAACGAAAAGGCGGTCTTTATGCTGTCTGATCGTCAAACTTGGGTCGAAATAGATCTTTCGGCCATTCAACATAATGTTAGATATTTTAAATCACTCCTATCGCCCGGAACTCGTTTTTGTGCTGTGGTGAAGGCTAACGGGTATGGTCACGGGGCTACGGCCGTGGCCCGGGCCGCTTTGGCCGCGGGGGCTGACTATCTTGCGGTGGCTGATTTAGATGAGGCCTTAACTTTGCGGGAGGCGGGCTTTAACGATCCTATTTTAATTTTGGGCTATACCCCCCCCGCCGCGACCCGATTGGTGGTTGCTAATGATATTACGCAGACAATTTTCAGCTTGGAGCAGGCTCAGGCTTTGGCGGCTGCGGCCGTCGAATTCGGCCGTCCTTCTAAAGTTCATTTAAAAATTGATACCGGGATGGGTCGTTTAGGAGTCTTTCCTGCTCTGGCTGGGGAACTAGCCGGGGCGATTAGTCGTTTGAATGGTCTGGAGTTGGAAGGGGCTTTCACCCACTTCGCTATGGCTGACTCTGCCGATAAGAACATGACCGACCGGCAGTTAGCCGTTTTCAAAGCCGCCCTAGCTGACATTCAGGATCAGGGAGTGGCCCTTTCTATTCGTCACGCGGCTAATAGCGCCGCGACTTTGGATCTACCTGAAACCCATTTAGACATGGTCAGGGTCGGTATCTCCCTCTATGGTTTAGCTCCTTCGGACGAATGCGGGCAAGAGGCCCCTCTTAAGCCGGCTATGAAACTTAAAACTCGGGTAACCCAGCTTAAGGAGGTGCCGGCCGGTACGACCATAAGCTATGGCGCAACCTATGTTACTCCCGGCCCAGCTCGTATCGCCACTTTGCCTCTGGGTTATGCCGATGGCTGGAGTCGTCGCTTGTCTGGCTTGGCTGAACTTTCGTTCGGTGGTCGCCGGGCCCCCATCATCGGTCGCATCTGTATGGATCAGTGCTTGGCCGAGGTTAGCGGATTGCCGGATCTTAAAGCCGGGGATGAGGTTCTGCTTTTTGGTGGGCCGGAACTGCCGGTAGAAGAAGTAGCTGGGCACCTGGGCACCATTAATTATGAAGTGATTTGCCTACCCGATCGTCGAATTCCTCGTGTTTATATCTGATCTTCAGTCAGTATCCTAAATCTCAAAAAAAATAACCGCCGGGGAGTCAAGCTCTTGGATTTTAACTTTCCCCGGCGCTGGAAACTCTTAAGGTCGTCCCGGATAAGCAACTTGAGAAAGATTTTAGATCACCGTGTCGATTCAGGTACCCAGATTGGCTATTATACGGTTTCTAGAGTCGAGGGCTGCTATTCCCATTTTAAGCTAGGTTTTAAACTGAATCGCGACTTACTTCATAGCGAGATCGGTTAGAGCTTACTGCTACCTTAGCAGAGTTCGTACTAGGTTGTTTGGTAAAATATTCGTCGTATTTAACATTTTAATATCGCTTATAAACAATATTTTCTTTGCCTCCGTAAGAAAGTTTAGTTTTAGGTATTTGAAGTCTGAAAGGAGGGTAATAGATTTATAAACCCTAAAGAGTTTAACTTTAAAATATAACCGTTTAGGAGATGTATTTTTTTGCAGGTGAAGGTTTATAAATTGAGTGGTGAAGATGTGCCTGCTTTATATAGAAAGTATCTGATAGTCTGGCGTAGAAATTGGAAGAGGGAATACTTTCTCATGTTGCAAGTAGCATTAACTGTTTAGATATGATTTGACCAGGTATACTCAGTTTCGAAATAGATTCCCTGAGTGATGGGCCTATTCAGAAATACAAAATGGATGGGATGCCCGACTAAATTATTAGTAGGCTCAACTTCCAGATTGGTTATGAAGCGCGAATATAAATCATCATCTTTGTAGAAACACTTGGTTAAGCTATTGGTTTTCTTTGTTGCCGGGGTCTTTAGGATCTTGTTTCGTAAACGATCGCCGCATTTTTATAATTTATTATGGACAGGTATAGTGACTTATGTTCTGAACCGGTGATGAAGCTGAAATAGGCGCCGTAATTGCCTAAGAAGCCTACCCCATAACTTCGGGTTTCCGAGTTCTAGTTTTCTGATAAAAATCGTGCGTCCTTTAATAAAATAAATCAGATAAAATTGAGCCTAATCCAGGTGGTCTTTTAAGTACTTAACAGTAGTGGAGACCTTCTTTAAGGTACTGGCTATTTTTCCACGATTTACGGGGCAACCTAATATTCAGCTGCAAGAGCCTACAACGATGAGTACGAGGTATGTGCCATATATTTCAAAAAAGCTAGGTAGGTTGCTAAAGTCGGGTCTATGGACCTAGTGTTGATAGCTTTAGATGATATCTAATCACGATAAAGCTTTCGACAACGTTTATAATAGTAGTTGGCTTCACGATATTCGGTAGGGCGTCGGGGGTTGATAATTAGTTTAAGTTGTTGTCACATGATGTCTTCAGTTAGTTCGGTAAAAAATTCCACCGCAAATACAGGTTTTTGGCTCTAGGGAGAAAATACTGATTTTATAAAGTTCTTCAGAGATAAAAGGCGTATAGGAATAGAATTTATGCCTTGGTTGGGCTTCGGCTTTAAGCTTTTTTGCTACGCTTCTTTTGTTGATGGGGGGTGGTAATATCAGACGATTAGGGCTTAATGAGTTGCTGGAATTCTTTCGGACTTCAGTCAGTTTAGTGTTCTTATGTACTTCAGCTTTAATAAAATAAAACTTCTGCGTTATTTTATCTTTTTTGATATGACCCTTCAGACCTGCTGTATTGTAATTTTTATAAAGGATATTAACTTTCTTAAACTCTAATAATTCATACGATTTAATCTATTACTGTCTTCGTCAGTCGTCGTTTTAACTCCTTGATGGGGTAATAATTTTAACTCTATCGAAGTCGTAGAATCCACGATATCTAATATGAACTAAAAATAGAGAGATTAGCTTTAGTGTAAAGGGCTGCATCAGTAATAAATCTGTGTCTAAACCATGGTCTCTTTTAAAGATTGACGATCGAAATTAGTACTTGAAAATATTTTTATAAAAGGAGGAATATCTTAAGTATTCGAAGTTAGATCAAAATAAAATGCTTTAAGTTTCAACGTTCATTCTTGTGATGACTAAGGTTAATTTGAATGACGATTCACCTGAAGCAAATTCTATTAATTCTTGTTCTTAAGTATTATACCTGTACTGGGTGCTGAAATTGGTGTGACCGTTCTAAAATAGTTAGGTTGGTTTTTTCGTACTTCAGTATGTGGATTATCGTTAGTTGAAAAGTTAAGTTAAGCTAAGTTTATAAAAATATCTAATAGTTTATCCATTACGACTTTGTTTAAGTCGCTAGCGTTGACAGCTTGACTAAAAAATCTGACTATAGAAAATAAATAAAGTTGCCTGCGTTGCATTGAAAGCCGTTTAGGACGGAGCTAAAATAGCTTTTCTATGAGCGATCTTGTGAACTCAAATCTTCGGTATGGGTTCGTTAAAAAGGCCCACTAAGTCAAGTTCCTTGAAATAGGCTGATATCAAACTCAAGTGATCAAAAAAAAGGTCTTAATGTTGATATCATTAAGTTATAGAATAGTCTTCCGCACCAATGATGCTTCCATAAGTTTATATGTTTTAATCTATTATAATTTTTGAACCTTGAGGTGTGATTTAAGTCCCCATCACTATCTAATTATTTTTTTGAAAAAATTTAGTTAGGGTAGTTATGGCTGGTAAAAAACTTAAGCTTTTCTAAGTATTTTAGAAAGGATTTTAATTTAAAGGACAATCATTTTAAAGATTGGCGTCCCCAAGGGGATTTGAACCCCTGTCGCCGGCGTGAAAGGCCGGTGTCCTGGACCGGGCTAGACGATGGGGACATATGTAAAAAGGTATGAAGAAGCTTTGATTATTAAATTATTTTTTAATGGTGGGTCGTGCGGGATTCGAACCCGCGACTCTCTGCTTAAAAGGCAGATACTCTACCGACTGAGTTAACAACCCACCTTCAGCGGCAGATTAAAACTATTGCCACGAGGATGCGGGTTAAAAAATACCCTTTTATTATTTCAGGTTTGGGAACGGGGCATTGTTTACCGACATAGAATGCTTTTATAATGCAGTTTTTATAAAAAGTCAACTGTATTTTACTGATATCTGGGGGATGAGCTATTTCCCAATAGCTCTTTTGGCGGAGAGGGGGGGATTCGAACCCCCGGTGGAGTTGCCTCCACACACGATTTCCAATCGTGCTCCTTAAGCCACTCGGACACCTCTCCCGCTTGAGAGTAGACAGTCTTTATTGCCATATTTTGTAAGAATAGTCAAGGCCGGGGTTTAAGGGAGAAGGTACGAAAAAATAAGTACTCAGTTTAAATTCTCTGCTATATTATCTCCTGTCCGGACTTGAGAATGGAGAGCTTATATAAAAGATGATGCGATTAAACGAGGTAAGTCTATAACTTCGCCTGTTCTGGATGATCTAATTAAAGTTAGTCTTAAACTTCGGCATAAGTATCTAGAAAGTTTAAATTTAGAAATCATCGAAAAGTTATTGTAGATCTTTTTTACTTTATGAAAAAATTTTAGACAGGGAACGGTTAGGTCTTAATACTTTCTTATTGTAATACAGATAAAAATATGTTGTTTCGGCTTTAGAAGAACCCAAAAAACTTGAAATTAAAGCTATTGTGCGATGAAATGCTGGAAGTAAATGATAATGCTTTGATAGGTAAATTTTTTGAATATTGTAGAACAGGAATTAAGTTAAGAAAGTATTGATTCTTTTCTAGAACTATTATGGCAATGATTGGTAAGTTACCGTTCACATGAATGGACTTAATCCTCCTAATTTTAACCGACACAGAAAGATTAAAAGGGCCAACAGATAAAAATAGAGCTCTCCTTTTTGACGAAACTATTAATTTGGATACGCTTTCATTTAAAATAGTAGGTTGAGCTATATTTGGAAATAGCGTTTTGTGGGTGTAAGGGTTAAACTCTTCTGTGGTAGTTTAGAAAGTCACAACGTGTAATATACCTATAAAAGTAAACGAGGAGACTATACGATCCGTAGTGCATACTATAGGAGAACTGGTATTCAGGAAAGACGAAGCCTAGGCTGAGAAGGTTTATAATTGCCTCAATTCTAAAAAATTGTCGTTTCCGAAGGTTAAAAACGACTAAACGTTGTCCCTTAAAGTTGAAGGGGCTATGTTATACACTAGATAAAAAGACGAAGAGGAGTCTAATTAAAAGTAAAATAAGCTTAGCATGGCTGTTTCATTAAATTATTTACTTAGTCAGTTCTTAAGAATATATTAAGTACTTGATTTTTAGATGTATGAGGATATTATTACCACAATCAGGGCAAGGCATTTTATTTAAAGGGGAATTACAGGAGAAGATTAATTTTTGAAATATTTACTCGAAACTAGCTGAAAAATACTATGAAATCTCTTAGAGTAAGAACTTTAAGAGTGCTATTCCGAAAATATGAGTTCGGCTCGAGAGTTTCAATAGTGGGACTAAGATTCATGGTGTGAGTATAGCTACTAAAAATTTTGATTAAAACTTCTATGATGGTAACTTGGTTGATGTTATAATTCAGTAAATAATTAAAAAATTGAATTATAAATTAGATTTAGGGAATTATGGCTGAGTTTATTGAGGTACAAAGTAGCTGAAGGAGTTTAAATGTTAACATTAGGTAATCGATGTTAAAAAATTAGTAAACCTGAAAAATAAAAAAACGCAACAAACGATGTAATGCAATAGAATTAGTTACTGGATAGCTTAAATTAGATTTTCAAATGTTTCGAAATTTTCTGAAAGAAATCCTGGTAGATAAAACTACCATTATCGTTAGTACTGCTGCTTTTAATTTAATGAAATATAAGCGGGAGGTACAGCTTTATTTATATCTAGTCATTTTAAGATTTTTGACAGTGTTTTGTATTACTAGAAACTGCAACGTTTGAGTTTATAGTTAATTTAAAATAACTTTTTAAGGATTGGTTACTTACCACCATAATAATAAAGACGAGAGGTACTGTTAAATTGGTAAAAGGAAATATATAACGTACCTCAGAAATATCAACTCGTTTAAGAAATATATGCTTACTTTAGTTCTTCGTAACGGTTACGGAACTTATCAACATACCGTTATTTTGTCAACAGAGAAGCTATTGAGAGCGGGAACAGAAATTCGTACTCCAGTAACGATTGAAATAATCTGGAACGCTTTGGAGTGTTGAAAGCGGCCAGTATATTCTAATTATAACGTCCAAAACTAAGAGTTAATTTTTAAAACAAAATTTTAAAGAGGCTCTTTTTAAGAGCTACAAGCTTAAAAGAAGCATATGAGCTAAAGAAGAGAAGTACTTATTTTTTGGGCATCTATTCAGGGTAAAGTTATAAGTTCTCGTCCGACGGCCAGAGCTAGATCAAAAACTGGAGCTGAGATGACCCCTAAAATAACTACCGCTAGAGCTAGAATTACGGCGC
The DNA here is from genome assembly GCA_001577715.1 of Candidatus Adiutrix intracellularis. Classification (GTDB taxonomy): domain Bacteria; phylum Desulfobacterota; class Desulfarculia; order Adiutricales; family Adiutricaceae; genus Adiutrix; species Adiutrix intracellularis. The sequence continues at coordinate 7,767 of LQAA01000021.1, forward strand.
CTAGTGAGCTCCAGATGCTAATATCCGGGGCTGCGCCTCGACAAGGGTCATCTTCTCCTTCAGTATATGCGTGGCGCACTAGCGAAAGATAATAGAAGATGGCGATGGCGCTGTTGAGGCAGAGAATTATTACTAGCCAGTTGTAACCAAAACCCCAAGCCCCGGTGACCAGCCAGAGCTTACCGATAAAGCCTACTGTGGGTGGGAGCCCTACCAGACTGATTGCGGCTATGGTTAGGGCCAGAGCTAGCCAGGGAGAACGCTGGGAAAGACCATTTAAATCCCGATAGGTGAGGTTACGACCGTCTGAGGCGATACGGCTGATGATCCAGAAGCATAAGAGATTCATAGTCAGATAAGCTAGGGCATAAAATGAGGCTGCAGCTAGACCGGCTGGAGTGCCCGGCACCAGACCCACCAAAATGTAACCGGCGTGGGCTACTGAGGAAAAGCCCAGCATCCGTTTGAGGTCGTGCTGAGCTAGAGCACAGAGATTGCCAAAAGTTATGGAGAGAGCAGCCAAAACGGCGATGAGGTTGGTTAATTCACCACCGGGGGTAAAAATAACGCTCAATCGCACCAGTACTGCCACTGCGCCTAATTTGGGGAGGGTAGCTACAAAAGTTGCGGTTTCGTTAGAAGCCCCTTGGTAGGCATCTGGCGCCCAGAAATGGAAGGGAAAGAGGGCTAATTTATAAAAAAGACCGGCTAGAAAAAGGCTTAGACCGGCAACGGCCATAGGGTTAACGGCCCAGGACCAGCTTTTGATTGTCAACTCAGAAATAAAGGTGGTGTGTTGGGAGGCAAGGATCCAGGATAAACCGTAAAGAGACAGAGCAGTAGCCGCTGCACCAAAAAGGATATATTTTATCCCTCCCTCGGCTGCCTGTTTAGATTTGGCTCGTAAGGGAATGATGACGTAAAGACTATAGGAAGCTAATTCCATGGCCAGATAAATGGTTACTAGTTCGGCCGTTGAGGCCATAAAAATTAGGCCCCAGGTTGAGAAGGCTAGGAAGAGAAAATAATCAAGGCGCTGCCCTTCTTCTAGAGTTGGCTGTCGTCGGGCATTAATAATGGTCACCAGAAAACCTATTGTGATCAAAAGTTTAAAAAATTGAGACAGGCCGTCCACCTGGTAAGTTCCCCAAAACATAATTCCTCGGCTGCATAAACTCATTGCAGTCAGAATAACTGTAGCCAACGCTAGTATGGGTAAATAGCTCAGAACGGCCCTGGTGGTAACCGAATTTTTAACGGCTCCTAGAACAGTGGCACCGAACAGATACAGAACTATCAGGAATAGGGCTGTTTCCGGCAAAAGATTAAAGATATTGAAGTTCAGCTCCATGGTCGTCATTATTTTTTGGCTCCCGTTTATTTTCGTCTCCGATAGAAACAGAGACAGCCGTGCGTTCGTGGAAAGATTTAACCGCGGCTTCTATGGCCGGGTCTATGGTGGAGAGTAAGCCGCCGGGGGCTAACCCTAAGTAATAACAAAGACGGCCGGGAGAAGCATATAGACCCATTCCCGCAGATTTAAATCTTTCCAATATTTATTTTTGGCCGAGCTGGGCTGACCCCAGGCCAGCTTTAAAGTGACTTTGAGTACATAGGCCGCCGCTAGCATAGCCCCCGGGGCGGTTAAAAGACCGATTAAAGGTAGATCCACCCCTCCGATTCGAGTGGTGGCGCCGAAGGCGGCGATTATGATTAAAAATTCGCCCACGAAGCCGTTAGTGCCGGGGAAGCCGAAAGAGGCCAGACTGATTAGGCCCCAAAAGAACATAAAAGCCGGCAGGTTTTTACCGAGCCCTAGATTTTTAGTTATTTCACGACTGTGGCTCCGCTCATAAACAGTGCCTATAAGCATGAAAAGCCCTCCGGTTATGATACCGTGGTTGAGCATTTGCATGAGGGCTCCTTCAAGCCCCCGGACGCTGAAGAGAAATATACCTAAGGTTACAAAGCCCATGTGGGCTACCGAAGAATAGGCCACTAGCTTTTTGATATCCGATTGACCCAGAGCAATAGCTCCACCGTATAAGATAGCGATGAGGGAAAGAATAATCATTAGGGGGGCAAAATGAAGGCTGGCCGCTGGGGTTAGGGGCAGACAGAAGCGCAAAAAGCCATAGGTTCCCATTTTAAGTAAAACAGCTGCCAGAATAACGCTACCGGCCGAAGGGGCTTGAACATGGGCGGCGGGTAGCCAGGTATGGAAGGGGAACATGGGAACCTTAATGGCAAAGGCGATAGTCATAGCTAGAAAAACCCAGTACTGAAAATTAAAGGAGAAATCCTTGGTCATAAGTTCGGGGATAGCGAAAGTTTCGCCTTCAATACGCAGGGCGGTCACGGCTATCAGAAGTAAGGTACTACCGGCCAGAGTATAGATAAAGAATTTTATAGAGGCATAGCGTCGGTCATCCCCGCCCCAGATGGCGATCATAAGATACATAGGGATGAGGAGAACTTCCCAAAAAATATAGAACAGAACTAGATCCAGAGCGCTAAAGACACCTACGCAGGCAGTTGTCATCAAAAGCAGACAGATATGGAATTCTTTAATTCGACGTCCAATATAAGTCCAGGAACATAGAATGCAGACCGGAAGAGTTAGAATAGACAGCCAGATCATCATTAGGCTGAGACCGTCAACCGCCAGGTAGTATTGTAGGCCCCAACTATTCACCCAAGGTAGGAGTTCCTGAAATTGGAAGTCCGGAGTTTTTTGAAAGCTGAGTAGAGGCCAGGCTAGAGCTATTTCCACCAGCGAAGCTCCGAAAGTAGCGCGGCGCACTTTCTCATCGTCCTTAAATAGGATGAGTAGAATCGCCGCCACCATTGGCCAAAAGATTAGGGCGGTTAGCACCGGATAGGAAAAAGTTTCTTGGAGCATTAGTCGATCCTATTAAAATCAAGGTTGATCTTTAACACAGATACCAGACCAGAGCCATAACAATGGTGATGAAGATGACCATTAGGGCTAGATACTGCTGCAACCGACCACTCTGTAAAATGGCCAGAACTCGACCGGTACCGCCCACGCTATAGGCCGTGTTGTCTACTAGACCGTCAATGATCCAGCGGTCAAAAAAAGTGGTAAAGTGTGCGGAAAAGTTAATAAGTTTTAGACCCACGGTCTGGTAGACAGTTGTCCAGATATTGTCGAACCAGGCGCAGGGTTTAAAGAGTAGAGCCATACCGCCGTGTCCGGCGAGCCGATAGAACCAGTCGAAATCCAGGTTCAGAGCTTTATGCGGGGTGATGACGTCTTTCATAAGGTAGAAAGCTGCGCCGGAAAAACCCAGTAGCATCAGAGCCTGTAGAACATTCCAGATAGTCCAGGGTATGAAAATATTTTTGTTAGCTTCAGTCATGGGAAAGGGTAGATAGCGGTACAGAAGATCGGGGTAAAGTCCTTGGGCGATACAGAATGTAGCTAAAATAGCCATGCCAGCATACATGTTAACCGGAATTGGTTTCAACTCGCGCTTCATATCCAAAGGCTTTCCGCCCCAGAAGGTGAAGTATGGTAATTTTAGACCAACGGAAATAAATGTGCCTACGGCGGCAAGTTCCAACCCTAGAGCTATCCAGGTTTGATGGGCTTCGGCTGCTCCGGCAATAGTCATAGTTTTGGAAATGAAACCATTAAAGATGGGAAAGCCAGAAATCGATAAAGCCGCAATCATGTAGAGCAGCATAACCCAGGGGAGACGCCCAGCTAGACCTCCCAATTCATCTAGTTTAGTTGTTCCCGTGCTATACAGGACGGCGCCTGTGGTCATAAATAGTAGACCTTTATAGAGAATGTGGGCGTAGGCATGGGCGGCCGCTCCATTTAAGGTCATGGCAGTACCCACACCAATGCCTGCTACCATGTAGCCAACCTGGGAGACTATATGATAAGAGAGGATGCGGCGGGTGTTATTTTCCATAGAGGCGTAAAGAACCCCATAGACAGCCATAATTGCTCCGGCTCCAGCTAGAATATCCCAGCCGTAAAAGCCGCGCATCAGGACGTAAACCGCTGTTTTAGTAGTAAAGGCGCACATGAAGACCGAGCCGGTGACGGTGCCTCTGGGGTAGGCGTCGGGAAGCCAGGCGTGAAAGGGAACTACAGCCGCATTGACGCAAAAACCAATCAGAATAAGCCAGTCGTAGGTAGACCCCTCAAAAGGTAGACCAAAGGAGAGGGCGGTCGTGAACTCGAAAGTACCCAAAGCCCGATAGCGAAGAATCAGACCGGCCAAAAGGAAGAGTCCTCCGAAAATGTGAAAGAGAAAATAGCGGAAGGAGGCCCGGATCGATTCACGGGTACGGTTTAGAAGAACCAAAAAAGTCGAGCCTACAGCCATCATTTCCCAAAAAATAAAGACGGTTAGATAATCTCCGGCTAGAACTACACCGAAACTCCCGGCTACATAGAACATAGCCGCAATGTGCTGAGCCGGATCGTTAATATGCAGGGCAAAAATTAGTCCAGCTAGACTTATAACGGCAAAAACTTGAACAAAAATGCTGCTCAGGGCGTCAAGACGGCCCAAGGTTAGAGTCTGCCCCAGCCAATTTATAGTTAGATGGGTGCCTGGTGTATTGTGGAAGGTCGTATAAATGGCAATAAGCGGTGGCAGCAGCAAAAAGACTTTGCGGGGTCCTTTGGGTAAAAAAGGTAGAATAAGGGCCGCTGCGATAAAGGCTAGAGCCGGATGAACAAAGAGTTCAGTTGTCCCCATAATAATTCTCCGACCGTGCAAGGAAGTAGGGTTGGATTATTTTCTTAACTAGGAAAATCATAATAATTCCCCCAGCTAAACCAAAAACTGGCCAGAAAAACGGGTAGGCATCCACTCCAAAATGGGGTTCGTGAGGGTGAAAAAAGAGGTTGAGAATCATGAATAGCCCCAGTAGTCCAAACAATAGCGTTCGCCATTTACAGGATTGTTCTGGGGCGCGATTTTTTTCAAGCCAGTGGCCCAGAAGTGACAGAGTAGCTAAGTCGGCTTCCACCGGTGCGGAGGACTCGGGTAGAGCGGTCAATGTTGTTTTTGGTTCTTTAATCTGTTTGTCGCTCATAAGGTTACCTCAAGCCCAGAAAGGCCTGAATGAATTTTTGAAAGATTTGGGGATATAGCCCCAGAGTTAGGGAAACTAGACTGGTGAAGACTAGAGGCACAACCATGGTTAGAGGAGCTTCGTGATAATGATCTAAATCTATATCAGGGTCTGGTTTATAAAAAAAAGCTCTAATAAAAATAGGAGCGAAATAGCCGGCGTTAAGAATAGTCGAAGCGAGTAGGGCTGCCATAAGTAAGATTTGGCCGGCATTGACGGCCCCATTAAGAAGATACCATTTGGAGACGAAACCGGCTACAGGGGGAATGCCGATCATGGTTAGGGAAGCTAGACCGAAGGCGCCAAAGGTCCAGGGCATCTTGCGGCCGAGTCCGTTCATTTTTTTTATAGATCGAAGATGAGTGGCAACATAAATAGCTCCGGCCCCGAAGAAGAGAGTGATCTTGCCGAAGGCGTGGTGGCCGATATGGAGTAGACCGCCTTGAGCAGCGATGAGATTAGCTGTGAAAGTTGTTCCTTCGCTTAGAGTTGAGGCACCCACCAAAGCCACGCCGATGATAACATAGGAAAGCTGGCTAACGGTGGAATAGGCCAGTCGGGCCTTGAGATCGTCTTTAGTCAGAGCGATAAAAGAGGCCACGACAATGGTGAAGGCGGCTAGATAGGCGGTGGTGAGACTTAGGCCGAAGTCGTGCATAATCTGAGCGCCGAAGCCTGAAAGAATGATCCGGCTTACCGAAAAAACGCCGGCTTTGACTACGGCCACGGCGTGCAGGAGGGCCGAGACCGGGGTAGGGGCAACCATGGCCGAAGGTAGCCAGTTATGAAAGGGCATTAGGGCGGCCTTAGCTAGGCCGGCGATATACAGGCCGTAGGTCAGTTGAATAAGCCAGGGATGGGCTGTAGCCAGGGTGGTTTTAAAAGTACCGTCATGGCTGAGAAACATACCACGATTTATTTCACCCAAAGAAAAATCCAAGTTCCCCGACAGAATATAGGTTAGGGCCATAGCCGGCAGGAGAAAGAGTTTAGAAGTTCCCATGAGATAAATCATATATTTTTTAGCCCCGGCGAAGCTTTCCTCATCTTCATGGTGGGCGACTAGAGGGTAGGTAAAAATAGAGATGATTTCGTAAAAAAAATAAAGAGTGAAAACATTTGCGCTCATAGCTACGCCTACGGCTCCGAAAATAGCTATTCCAAAACAAAAATAATAGCGAGTTTGGGCGTGTTCGTTCAGTTTACGCATATAGCCTATGTTGTAGCTAGTGGCGAAACACCACAGGAAGGGGGCAATGAGAGCGAAAATTATTCCGAGGCCGTCGAGGCAGAGACTAAGACTGAGGCCGGGCAGGATATTGAACAGAACCTGTTTATTGATGATGCCATTTAATACATCTGGAATGAAGCGGGCTACGGCTAGGAAGGCCAGAGTCGCTGCCACGAAGGAGATACCTTCGCGGATATTTTTATTCCGGCCCATTAGCATGATGGCGAAGGGGGCTACGAAAGTGATAACTAGCGGCCATAGAAGAGGATAATTAATAAAACCGGTCATAGGGGTGAATCCTTTAGCGTGGCGAGGGCTTTGGTTTCCACGGTTTCGAAACGGCGATGAATTACTATGATCATGGCTAAAACTAGGGTGGCTTCAGCTGCGGCCAAGCCCATGATAAAAATAGTGGCCAATTGACCCGCTGCGTTGGAAGCCGGGGTTAGTTGAGCGGCGGCCACTACCGAAAGTCCAGCCCCGTTTAGAAGTAATTCCACGGAAATAAGCATACCTACCAGAGTCCGGCGGGAGATGAGGCCCAACAGACCCAGAGCAAGCAGTAGCAAAGCCGACAGCATGAATAAAATTAGAGGAGAGATCATTTTTTGAACCTTTTGTCCCAGGCTAAGAAAATGCTGCCGGTCATAGCCACCAGAAGAACTATGGAAATCAGTTCAAAGGGGAGTATATAATAGCTTAAAAGCCCGCTGCCTATTTCCATTAGGGGGGTTATGATTGGTAGCTCGGCGGTTCCGTTGGTATTAAGAACGATGAGCGGGCCAAAGAGAGCTAGGGGGGTTAAAGCCGCAATCAAGGCTCCGGTGATTTGCCCTAGACCCGGAAGCCGCATTTCTTCGCCAGAGCCGGTATTTTTTACTAGCATGATGGCGAAAAAGATCAGAATGCAGATAGCTCCGACATAGATCAGCAGTTGCATAAAGGCTAGAAAAGGGCTGGCTAAAAGTAGATAGAGACCGGCTACACCCAGAAAGGTGACGGCCAAGCCGACTAGAGCCCGAACTAGAATTCGGGATAGCGCCGCTACTAGGCCGCCGGAGATAATTAAAACAATATAAAAAGTAAAGGCTGTATAGGCTAAAATATTGTGAGCCGCTTCCGGCAAACTCAGGGCCATTAGGAATTGGCTTGTCATAAATCAAGCTCTCGCTTTCCCGGCTTTTTGCCGAAGGCGCGCCAACAGGTCGCGGACGAGTTCTTGGCGGGTTTCCGTTACTAGATAAATATCGTGGGAAAAACGTAGGGCTCCAGCTGGACAAGCTTCTACGCAGGTGCCGCAGAGACTGCAGAGGGAAAAGTCATGCAGCCATTCAATGGGGGCCTTATTTCGGCCTTTCAGAACAGTCAGGCAATTACTAGGGCAGGCTTTTACGCACATGAGACAGGATATGCACTTGCTCTTAGTTGGATCGTCTTCGGCCGGGATAAGTTCAACCGGGCCGCGGAAAGTTATTAGATTTTCGTCGGGTATAGTTTTGCGAGGATAGTGGGTGGTGAGCTGGGGATAGCCGCGTTCTGGCGGGAGCAGATGCAGCCAGGCCGGGAAAGGACCTAGGCCGTAACGCCCAGTGACCCAGAGACCGACTAGTAGCGAATAGAGGCCTTTAATGTTGTCCGCTATAGCTTTTATCATTATTTAATCCTACAGAACTTTCATAATGGCGGCCGTCAGCCAGAGATTTAAGAGACCAAGAGGTAAAAGCCATTTCCAGTTAATATTCAAGAGCTGATCAAAGCGTACTCTGGGATAGGTCCAGCGCACCCAGATTATGAAAATCATGAGGCCGCCCGTTTTAAGAAAAGTCCACCAGACTCCGGCGCCCCCGGGGCCTTCCGAACCACCCAGGAAAAAGATGGTTCCCAAGAAAGAAACTAATAGCATAGAAGTATATTCAGCTAGGAAGTATAGAGCAAAACCCATACCGGAATATTCGGTGTGATAGCCGCCAGTAAGTTCCGATTCTCCTTCGGGTAGGTCAAAGGGAGCCCGATTGGTTTCCCCGAACATGCAGATTAGAAAAATGAGAAAGGCTAGGGGTTGGGTGACTATATTCCACTGCCAGGGCCAGGCCCCCTGGGCCGCGTTAATAGCGACTAGATCTAGAGTTCCGTGCTGAAAGGCAACAGCCAGAAAGGCTAGAATAAGGGGTATTTCGTAGGCCACGGTCTGGCTTACGGCTCTAGCCGCCCCGATAAGACTAAATTTATTATTAGAAGCCCAGCCGCCGATGAGAACAGCTAGCCCTTCAAAACCGGCAAAAGCTAGAATTAGAAGAAGGCTTAATTCCGTTTTCAGGCCGGTGAGCCAGGGGCTGAAAGGAATAACTAGAAACATTAGAAACATGGGAAATATGGAAAGAATCGGGCCTAGAAAAAACAGTAAGCGGTCGCAGTTACCAGGGAGGATGATTTGTTTAGTTAGGAGTTTAACGGAATCAACTATGGTCTGAAAAATACCGTGAGGTCCTACCTCATAAGGGCCGGGGCGTCGCTGGATGAAACCGGCCATCTTCCGCTCCAACCAGACCATGATTACGCTGTTGGCGACCACCAAAACTATAATTAATGTTAGGGATACCAGCAACTTAATTACGACCAGAAGATTTATATCCATCAGTCAGCCCTTGTTGTTTAAGTTTAGTTTAGCGGTCAATTTCGGGTATGACCAAATCCAGGCTTCCTAAAATAGCCAAGGCATCGGCTAGTAGGGTACCCTCGGCGGCTTCGGCGAATAGGTTAAGGTTGGAAAAACTGGGGGAGCGGAGCTTAATTCGGTAAGGAATCCGGCCGCCATCGCTGAAAAGGTGTATGGATATTTTACCTCGGGCCCCTTCAATAGAAAAGACAGATTCTCCGGCAGGAAGTTTCCAGGTGGTCTTAGGTGCTTTGGGGTGGCGGATGAGGCCTTTAGGTATCTGCTCCAGTGCTTGTTCCAAAATTTTGAGGCTTTGGCAAATTTCTTCTAGGCGTAATAAATAGCGGCCTAGGCAATCGTTTGACGGCCCAACGGGAATATCGAAATCAAAACGGTCGTAGACTCCGTATGGTTCCGCTCGGCGGGTATCGGAACGAACCCCGGCGGCTCTAAGAATGGGGCCGGTGGCTCCGTAACGGCGGCAGATATTCGCATCTAGATGGCCAATGTTTTCTAAACGGCGGCGGCCGATGATGTTGCCGGTAACCAGATCATTGTACATCTTTAGGCGTTCTCGTAAGTAGGGGATGAAGTCGCCAGCCAGCGTTAAAAATTGGTCGTTTAGGTCGGTAGTAACCCCACCAAAGCGTAAATAGTTCATTGTCAGACGAGAACCAGTGATAATCTGGAGTAGGTCGTTAATTTTTTCACGTTCTTCAAAGGCATAAAGAACGGGGGTAAAGGCCCCCAGATCCAGAACAAAGGCTCCCCACCACAGAATATGGGAGGCGATACGGTTGAGTTCGCAGGCTATGACACGTAGAAATTCGGCTCGTTCTGGCACTTCTAGACCGGCCAGTCGTTCTACGGCTCCCACGTAGGCCCAGTTCCAGGCGATAGGATGGAGATAGTCCACTCGGCCCATATTAGGTAAAAACTGCCAGGGGGTTTTGGATTGCCCCATTTTGTCGTGCATACGATGGAGATAACCTAAAATAGGTTCAGCTCGTAGAACATATTCACCATGGAGTTCGGCTAGAATACGCAAAACTCCGTGAGTGGAGGGATGCTGGGGGCCGAGATTGATAATCATAGAGTCAAAAGCTATCCGGCCTTTTTCAAAATTATTGGTGTAAAAATCTCCTAATTGATCGCCAGAATTTTCGGCGATAGTACTGAAATGGAAGGGGTTGACAAATAAACTAGTCATGTCGTGCCCTCACTTTTAGGTTGTTGACTGGATTTCGCGGCAAATTCCCAGGCTTCATTTAAAATTTCCGCTTCTCCAAAAATTTTAAGTTCGGCTAAAGCGACTACTTTTTCAGTTCCGGTTTTCAAGAGCGGCGGCGAACCTTTAAAATCATGGGGTAGCAAAAGCGGGATTGGGTTTGGATTGCCGATGAAGTTCAGGCCAAAAAAATCGGCAGCCTCTCGTTCGTGCCATTCTGCTCCTGGGTAAACCAAGGCCAGACTCGGAAGAGTCCGTGAAGGTCCAACTAAGGTGCGCACGGCTATGCGGTTGGGTTCTTCACCCGATAAATCATAGAGATAGGTAACTAAAAGGCCTTCTTGAGTTTCAATGACTGTGATAGTTTCCAGATAATATCCGACTTCAAGAAAAATTCTGGCCGCAGTCGGCATCTCTTCAGGAGGCAAAATAGCCGCCGCTTTAAGCCCCGTCTTTTGAAAATCAAACCTGGAGATAACCAGAGCGCCCATTCCTCGCCAGGCCGCAAATAAACGTTCCACATTCATTTCAGGCCATCCTCCTGGGCCAAATCTTCGTCGCCCACATTCCTAGCTACAGGCCAGAAGCGACGCCCTGTCAATTTTTTCTGAATGGCGAAAATGCCTTCTAATAGAGCTTCGGGGCGGGGCGGGCAGCCGGGCACATAGACATCCACCGGTACGATCTGATTTACACCTTCCACAACGCTATAATTACCTTGAAAAACAAAGGGTCCGCCAGAAATAGCGCAATTACCCATAGCCAGAACAAATTTTGGGGCGGGCATTTGCTCGTAAAGTCTTTTTACGGCTGGGGCGAGCTTTTTGACTACCGTACCGGCTACTAGCATGAGATCGGCCTGCCGGGCCGAAGGTCGGAAAACTTCGGAGCCAAAGCGGGCCATATCCCAGCGGGCCATGCTGGCTGACATCATTTCGATGGCGCAGCAGGCCAGACCGAAAGTCAGGGGCCAGATACTCATAGCCCGGCTTACATTAAAGACATAATTGATTGGCCTAATGTTCAGAAGTGGGGCTTGGAGTATGGACTGTGCAGGTTGAATCGTGTTTTCATTAAAATTTTTAGTTTCTGAGGTCACTTTATCCCCCCTTCTTATCTGACTTTGATGCGGCGGGGCCAGTCGAAGACGCCTTTGGCTCGAAAATAAAGAATGGCTAGCAAGACGAAAAAAAGGAAAAAAGTTACTTCAATAAAAGGTAGCCAGCCGGAGGTGTCTTTGTAAAAAACTGAGATGGGGAAGAGATAGAGAACATCCACATCAAAGGCGATAAATATGAGGGCGTAGGCGTAATAATTTAGAGCGAATAGACCCCAGGCCTGGTTGTGGGGAGGCATGCCGCACTCGTAAGGCATAAGCATGTCTCCGCCTGAGGCGCGTGGAGCTAGAACAAAAGATAACAACAAGGGTATGACAGGAAAAATGAGACCTGTCGCTAGAAACAGGATGATGGCCAGATGCAGACTATCAAAGACCATAACTCACCTTCGCTGGCCGCTTATAACGGCAAATAGAAATTACTACTTTAAAGGCTTAGAGAAAGGGTACCTTATAATTATAGGCATTAGATTTTAAAATTTAAGTTAATTAACTATAGCCGATACGGTAGTGTTCGTCAAGAAGATTGTTTAAGGGCTAAAAATCCTATAGGGGGCAGGGTTAGATTTAGACTCTGGGAGCGGCCGTGGGCTGGAATGGCCTCAGTGTGGAGTCCTCCACCTAACCCTATATTGGAACCACCGTAATAGGTCGAGTCTGAATTCATAATTTCCCGATAATATCCCCACCGGGGTGTGCCCAAAAGATAGTCTTGGCGAACGATTGGTGTAAAATTGAAGATGAATAAAATTTCATCTTCAGGTCGATAACCCCGGCGAATGAAGCTTATCACCGAGGTGTCCTTATCGCGGAAGTCCACCCATTCGAAACCGTTAAAGTTGTAATCCTGCTCATACAGGGCAGGTTCGTTTAAGTAAAACCGGTTAAGATCGCGGGTGAAAGTGGCTAGAGCCAAGTGGGCGGGGTGCTCCAGTAGTTCCCAAGACAATTGGGTGTCGTAGTTCCATTCGTCTATTTGTCCGAATTCTCCACCCATGAAAATTAGCTTTTTACCGGGCTCGGCGAACATATAGCCTAGAAGAAGACGTAGGTTGGCGCATTTTTGCCAATAGTCTCCAGGCATTTTATTCCACAGGGATCGCTTGCCGTAAACCACTTCGTCATGGCTGAGGGGTAGACAGAAGTTTTCATGAAAGGCGTACAAAAGAGCAAAGGTTAAATGATCCATATGATAGCGGCGGTGGATGGGGTCTTTTCCAATGAAGTCTAACATATCATGCATCCAGCCCATATTCCACTTAAACATGAAGCCTAGGCCGCCTAGGTGAACCGGGCGGGAGACGGCCGGGTAGGTTGTCGATTCTTCGGCTATTGTCAGGGCGCCTGGAAAAAATTTGTAAAGCTTAGTATTAAGGATTTTTATGAATTCTAGGGCCTCCAGGTTCTCTTTGCCGCCGTAGCGGTTGGGAATCCACTCTCCGTCTTGGCGGGAATAATCGAGATAAATCATTGAGGCTACAGCGTCAACCCGTAAAGCGTCGATATGGTATTGATCCACCCAGAATAGAGCGTTAGCCACTAGAAAATTTTTAACTTCGTTGCGGCCATAGTTAAAGATTAAAGTCCCCCAGTCATGCTGTTCTCCCTGGCGGGGGTCGGCGTGTTCGTAGAGATGGGTGCCGTCGAAATATTCTAGGGCATAAGCGTCGCGCGGGAAATGGGCTGGTACCCAGTCTAGAATCACTCCGATGCCGATCTGGTGAAAACGATCGATCAGGTAGCGCAGATCATCTGGTTCGCCGAAGCGGGAGGTGGCTGCATAATAACCGGTAACTTGATAACCCCAGGAGGCGTCGTAAGGGTGTTCGGTTAGAGGTAGGAACTCCACCCAGTTAAAACCCATGTCTTGGACATAAGGAACCAGAATATTCGCCGCTTCGCGGTAATTTAGCCATTCCCAGCCGTTCTTTTTACGCCAGGACCCTAGGTGAACTTCGTAGATGCTCATAGGGCGAGTTAGGGGATCGGTTTTTGTTCGCTCTTGAAGCCACCGGTCGTCGCTCCATTTATAGCGACCCAGATCATAAACTACCGAGGCCGTTTTGGGGCGTTGCTCCAGATAAAAAGCCATGGGGTCGGTCTTAATCAGAAGAGTGTCATTCTGGGTGTGGATTTCGTATTTATATAAAGCACCGGTCTTGATATGGGGGATGAAGAGTTCCCAGACTCCTGAAGCTCCCCTTGGTCGCATGGGATGGCGGCGACCATCCCAGAAATTATCGGTTCCCACCACCCGGACCGTTTTGGCGGAAGGGGCCCAGACTGCGAAAAGAACCCCGTTTATTCCTTGGTGGATTAGGGGATGAGCCCCTAGTTTATGGTAAATTTGGTAGTGGTTGCCCTGACCCCATAAAAATAAATCGAACTCCGATAAAACTGGCATGAAGCTGTAGGCGTCGTAAAAAAAACTGGGCTTAATTTCTGGCCCGAAGCAGACTCGTAGGGCGTAAGGCTCGAATTGGTGTGGCTGGGGTTGAAAAGATTCGAATAAGTTCGGTTCAGTCCCGGGGGCTAGTTCCAGTTCCCCGGTCTTTAAAACGGCTGTTACTCGAGTAGCCTTGGGAAGATAAGCTCTAAACACAGTGCCAGAATGTCCGTCGTGTCTTTCAGCATGAGCCCCTAGATAGGTGAAGGGGTCGGGAAGAAGCCCTTTTACAAAAAGCTCAGTTGGGTTCATGTTTTTCTCCCAGTCTTTATAATTTAGTACCGATTAAAATATTGTAATATAATGGTTGCGGATTGTTCTTTTTTTATAATATCATATAATAATATATACAGTAGGTAATAAAGTGGGCTAAAAATGGGCAATACTCCCTTTTTGCTGCTGGGGTTGGCGGCTTTATTAGTAGTTTTAAATGGTCTTTTTGTGGCCGCTGAATTTGCTTTTGTTAAAATTCGTTCGACGCGGCTTAAGGTTCTAGTTCGGGAAGGTGATCACCGGGCTCAGGCGGCTCTCTTCGGGCTGGAGAATCTCGACGCCTATCTTTCAGTCTGTCAGTTAGGTATAACCTTGGCTAGTCTAGGTCTGGGGTGGTTGGGTGAACCGGCGGCTTCCGTTATTTTAGCACCTCTGTTTAGCTTGGCTGGCTTGAGTAATTCCGGTTTTGTGAAAACGCTGTCCTTTGTTACCGGCTTCAGCGTGATTACTTTTTGTCATGTTGTTTTTGGCGAATTAGCTCCTAAGACTATTTCGATTCGGGCGGCTGAGCGGGCGGTTCTATTCTTGGCCTGGCCGATGCGATTTTTTTATTTTTTGTTTTTGCCGGGGGTGAAGATTCTGAATACGGCCGCAGGTCTGACTCTGAGACTTTTGAGGGCCAGTAATCTGGCTAGTTGTGAGGTCCATTCAACAGATGAACTCAAGATTCTTATCGCTGAGTCTAAAGACGGCGGCCAGCTTGACGCTGATGAAGAGCGCTTCGTCAACAATATCTTTAATCTTGATCGCCGTAACGCCCGCGACATTATGGTTCATCGAACTAAAGTTAAATCTCTGGAGACGCGGGAGACCGTGGCTGGGGCTCTTAAACTCATTCGGGCTGGAGGGTATACCCGCATTCCTTTGTACGAGGGGGATAAGGACAATGTGGTAGGCTTTATTCATGCTAAAGATCTTCTGGATCAACCCCTAGAGAGACCTCTAAGAAGCTATTGCCGCCCGGCTCTTTATATTTTCGATCATCTGGCTCTGGACAATGTTTTGGAACATATGCGTCGGGCTAACCAACAGTTTGGCTTAGTTTGGGACGAATACGGCATTTGGCAGGGAC
>LQAA01000022.1 GCA_001577715.1 Candidatus Adiutrix intracellularis
TCCATGTTTCAGAAATGTCCTGGACTCGGAAGGTTCGTAATCCCGCCTCAGTCCTTAAGGTGGGTGATTTAGTGGAATGCGTGATTCTGAAGGTGGACACCACAGCTAAACGTATTTCTTTGGGAATGAAGCAGATTGAGCCTAACCCCTGGGATACGGTGACCGAACGTTATCCTATAGGCACCATTATTGAGGGTAAGATTAAGAATATAACTGACTTTGGCGTCTTTATCGGCATTGACGAGGGCATTGATGGTCTAGTTCATATTTCCGATATTTCCTGGACTCGCCGTTATAAACACCCCTCCGATGTTCTAAAAAAAGGTGATTCGGTCCGGGCTCTCATCTTGGCTATCGACCGGGAGCAGGAGCGTTTTTCTCTGGGTATAAAACAGTTAGAAGAAGACCCCTGGTCGGTGGCGATGGTTCGCTTTCCGGTAGGCGAAACCACCACGGGGAAACTTACCAATATTACTGATTTTGGTTTGTTCGTGGAATTAGCCGAGGGTGTTGAAGGTTTGATCCATGTTTCCGAGTCGGGCATGGCTAAGGGTAAATCTTTGAGTGAGGCTTATAATTTGGGTGACGAAGTTACTGCTAAAGTTATCTCTATTTCCGCGGCTGACCATAAAATTGGTTTGTCCATTAAACGCTTGAAGAAAGATAACGACGACCGCCTTTACAAAGATTATTCTTCCGACAAATCGTGTTCTGGCGGCTCGGTCTCCGTTTTGGGTGAACAACTCTCCAAAGCTTTTGCAGCTCAGAATCAGAATGACGGCACTCCGGATAGCGGAGGTAACGATTGAGTGATTGGACATATTACCCGGGTGACCCTGAACAGAGAATTAGCGGAGCCGCTCGTGGGGGTGAGTCTCGGAAATACTCTATAAATTGGGCCTTGACGATTTTATTGCTAGGTTTAGCTGCCATCGGTGGTTGTTCCTATTCTTTCGGCCGTTTGGCCGAATCCGCTGATATTTTTAGTCGCACCATTCATAATCCTGGTGTGGGCGTTCTAGTAATTGAAGAGGAAATTTTCGGTTCGATCTGGGTTACCGAAGCCCTTCACCAGTTCGAAAAAGATCCCCTTATCAAAAGTGTAGTCATTCGCATTAATTCTCCTGGCGGAGCCGTAGCCCCCTGTCAGGAGATCTACCAGATGGTTAGGGCAATGGATAAGCCGGTAGTTGTTTCTATGGGTTCCATTGCCGCCTCTGGGGGGCTTTATATTGCTGCCGCCGGCGATATGATTATAGCTAACCCTGGCACTCTCACCGGTTCCATCGGGGTTATTATGCAGTCTATTGAGGTTTCGGGCGCTTTGGATAAAATAGGCCTCAAAAGTCAGACCATCAAGAGCGGCGACTATAAGGATATCGGTTCTCCCTTCCGAGAAATGCGGCCTGAAGAAAGAGATCTCTTGAAAACTTTGGTCATGGATGTATATGAGCAATTCGTAACCGATCTTATTCATGGTCGCCCTAAGATGCAGGAGACCGCAGTTCGTCGCTTAGCTAATGGTTGTGTTTTTAGTGGCGCGGAGGCTGTTAAACTGGGGTTAGTAGATGAGCTAGGCGGGTTTGAAGATGCTTTGCTCCGGGCGGCCCGGATGGGGGGGCTCCCTTTAAATCAGCGCCCGGAACTGGTATTTAAGGATGGCCGTCAAAGTTGGTGGGAAACTCTTTTGAAAAGTAAATTCAATCTGAGCTTGATGACGCCTCCGGCTTTAACCCCTGGCTTGACTCTAAAATACATATACCAGTCTAATATTTAACGATTTAACTGGGATATGGCCGCTCTTATCACCTTTATTGCTTTTCTAGTCGACTGGGTCATAGGTGACCCGCCAAATTGGCCTCATCCGGTTCGTCTTCTGGGTCGTTTGATTGCCTGGGGAGAAGTTCAGGTTCGCTTTTGGGTCGGAGATTATTCTCCTACTCGTCTTTTGGTTGGTGGGGCCGGCTTGAGTTTAGGGATCGTTTTTTTCAGTTTGGTGGTTACGACCCTGATTTTAAGGTTGGCGACGGGCGCTGGGGCTTTTTGGCATTTTTTAGTAGGTCTTTACCTGGTTTTCAGTCTTTTATGCCTGAGAGATCTTTATAATCAGACCTCGCAAGTGGAAAATTTTATTTTGCGGGGTTATTTGAATGAAGCCCGTCAGAAATTAGCCTGGGTGGTAGGTCGCGATACCGGTCATTTGGATGAAACGGGTATCCGCCGGGCTCTCATTGAAACTATGGCCGAAAATTTTTCCGATGGGCTAGTAGCCCCTCTTTTTTATCTGGCTCTGGGGGGGCCACCGCTAGCTTGGGCTTACAAGGCGGTTAATACTCTAGATTCCATGATTGGTTACAAAAATGAACGCTATTTATATCTGGGGCGCTTTGCAGCTAGGCTTGACGATACGGCTAATTTTATTCCCGCCCGCTTGTCGGGTTGGCTTCTGATTCTGGTGGCTCGTTTACGGGGCTTAGATTATCAAGGTGCCCGTAAAATTAGTCGGCGCGATGGAAGCCTTCACTGTAGCCTTAATTCCGGCTGGCCCGAAGCAGCTATGGCTGGGGCTTTGGGGGTTCGTCTAGGTGGCCCCGCTTTTTATGGTGGGGTCTGGTTAGATAAGCCTGTTATCAATCTTGATGGGGTTGAAGCTGGGGCGGTTCATTTTCAAGTGGCTAAAGATCTGATGGTGGGTGCGACCATATTGATGCTGGGTCTGACTCTGGCGAGTCTGCTTATTTTTACCGGCTCTCTGGGGTGGTTTTAATGGCGACCAAGGCCCTTAAAATTGTGACGGATTGTCTTCATGGGGGGTACGTTTTTGAAGCTGCTCGTATTTTAGGGTGTCCTTGGCAGAGAATATTAGATTTTTCTGCTAGTATTAATCCTATCGGCCCGCCTAAGGGATTACGAAAATTCCTGGATGAAGACTTTGATCGGTTATTGTGCTATCCGGAGATCCGGGCGGAAAGTCTGACTTTGAAATTGGCCGAATTAACAGGTTTGAGCCCTGATCATTTTTTGCCTGGAGCCGGGTCCACCCCTCAGCTCTACCTTTTACCCCGGGTTCTAGAAATGACCCGGCCGGTCATTATTGGCCCAGCTTTTTCCGAATATGAAGCTGCTCTGATTCGGAACGGTCTTTCCCCCCACTATGTACTGACTAGTGAACGCGATGACTGGCGGTTGATCCCGGAAACAATCGAGCGCGTTCTTCAAAAAAAACCTGACGCTGTATTTCTAGCTAATCCGGCTAATCCCACCGGACGCCTCATTCCTTATGATCTTCTAATGCGGTTAGTTTTGGAATGCCGCCGTACCGGGGCCTGGCTCATCGTTGATGAAGCCTTTATAGATTTTACTGAGGAGGGCTATTCTCTTTTACCTCTGGTAGGAAAAGAATTTCGGCTTGTTGTCTTACGATCTTTGACTAAAATTTTCGCTTTGCCGGGGCTTCGCTTGGCTTATTTGGCTGCTCACCCTAATTTGGTGGCCCGATTGGCGATTGAAACTATTCCCTGGTCTTTATCAAGTCCAGCTATTAGTGCCGGTCTTTTTTGCCTTTCTAAAGATAACTATAAGGTCGTTACATTGAAGGGAGTAAAAGCCTTCCGCCGCTTTCTGGTGCGGGAACTGGCCGCTCTGGAATTAGGTCACCTCTTTCCTTCGGAAGCCAATTATATCTTGCTGCGTCTGGCGTCAAAATTTAATTCAAAAAAAATTCTAGATTATCTTTTTTTAAAGGGTATTTTGTTGCGCGACCTTTCCGGCTTCCACGGGTTGCGCTTAGGTTATCTGCGTTTGGCTGTGCGTCCAGCCTCGGAAACAGTTGCTTTGTCCGGGGCCATTACAGAATTTTTGACCAGAGAAAAGGATAATTGATATGCCGGAACTACCGGAAGTACAAACCATTACTATGGATCTGGATGAATTGACGACCGGCCGGACTATTCTGGAAGTGGCTGTTATATATGACCGGATCGTTGCTAGTGAAACCAGCCGGTTTAGCCAGCTTTTAATCGGCGCCGCTATTAAAAAAGTGAGCCGTCTGGGGAAATGGATCCTCTTTAATCTGAACGGGCCGGCCGGGCCCACTTTCCTTTTGACTCATTTAAAAATGACTGGACAATTTGTTCTGGGTCCTTGGTCGATGGCCGACTCCTGGCCGCCTCATATTCAGGCGGCCTTTCTTTTAGACCCACCCCTTGCGGCTGGCCCGGCTCTTCTTTATTACGATATCCGCAAATTCGGACGGCTCAGGGCTTTCGACTCGGCGGAGTTGGCGACTTTTTTGACTGAACTGAAACTAGGCCCGGATCCACTAACGGTTTTGCCAGAAGAATTTCATAGGCGGGTCACTGCTAAAAAAGGTCGCCTGAAAGGTGTTCTTCTGGATCAAACTATAGTGGCCGGTTTCGGTAATATTTATGTAGATGAAAGCTTGTTTGCCGCCCGCCTCTCCCCCTTGCGAAGTGCTTCAAGCCTGACTCGGGCCGAGACTGGCCGATTACTGATTGAAGCCCGGCGTATCTTTGTTACGGCTATAAGGGAGCGGGGCTCGACCACCAGTAACTATCATGGTCTAAAGGGTGGGGGGACATATCAGCTTCAGCATCAGGTTTACGGCCGGGCTGGGAATTCCTGTCCGGTTTGCGGCGCGGTTATCACCCGATTCATTGTCGGTGGTCGAAGCACCCATATCTGCCTGATCTGCCAGGGTGGTAAACAATAAAATAGGCTTGGATCGGGCGGGAACGTATTTTAAAAGAAGATACGGTATTTTATAAAAAAGTTCGTTTAGAACTTTTGGCCAACTAGATCTCGATAAGGTTAATCTATACTCCTGCGTTAGAGCTTTTGGGCGAAGTCTTACCTGGGACTGTGACCATTCTTTTTGAGCCCCAGCTTGATCGGACCGAGGGAAGGTAGGATAATATGGTGGAATCAATTTATAGTTGCGACCGGTGCGGTCGACTTATCTATAACCTCTCGACTTGCTGTCCGACCCTAGATATGTTAATGGGCCTAGATGCTTTTCTTTTCTGATCGGCCTGGTTAATGATGTTAGAATCTGTAACTATACTTTCGCTTTTACATTCTCAGTTACTGGTTGAAAGAAGCCGGTTGGGTCGGTCTGGAAGTGCTAGTGCTGGATTGTCTCAACTTCATCGGTATCGTGCTGAGGAAGGGAACTTATTGGTCTGGGACTATCCGATCTCTTGTTAGCGCTTTTTACTTTTTATCACTTTTGCCTATGCGGTATAGCCTGATTACGGGTGAACTGGCTCGCTTTATCACCGGCCATTTGGAAAGTTTCGCCCCCCCCTAATGGTTATTCCTCTGTCCAACTGGCGGCTGGAGATGTATTTTCCGGAAATAGGCTTATTTCTGGGTCCTACTCTCACATACCCACCCACTTTCGAGATTGCCCGGGGTTATCTGGGCTAGGTTATCTGTGAGGGGACTAATGTTTCCGAGGCCTGGAGCAGCACTCGGCCTTTTAGTCTTATAGGTGCATCTTTCATCGATCCAGAAGCCTTAGCCGTTCGGTTAAAAAACTAGTTTTGCGCGGTCTTAGTTTTCGCCAGGCCCACTTCCAGCTTATTTTTTACAAGTGGGCCGGCCAGATCTGCTAGGGATTGGAATTCTTTCCAGCGGATAAAGATTTTTAGCTCTACCTAACTAGTCTTTTTATACCGGAAGTTATTTTGGAATTATGGGCCGACGATTTTAATTTCAAAGAGCTGCCTTATAAATATTAATTTAGCTACTGTCCGCTAGAATTGATTTTAATCCGGTTTAATATTTTTGATCGTCTAGCGGTCGATGAAATGACGGCCGCTTTGATGGATGAATGGCGGTCCGTCTTAGCGGGGTTTTAAAAAAAATGGGCTGTTGCACTGTTGTATGAATAAGTTTAGCCGGGATTTACTTTGAAAGCTGAATGATATAAAATAATAATTTTCTCAATATGGAATATTAGACTCAAGATTAAATAATTTTAGGTTAATATATAATGGATCAGGAAGAACCAGAGTTAAGCGGCGTCCAAAGTTTCCATCTAGACTGGAGCTTGGATCAAAAAGCTTTGGCCGCTAATGGGTTAGCTTTCTGGCATCTTGTCTGTACCAGGAGTGGAACAACCAATTTTGAACCAGACTTCTCTTTGCTAGTCCTGTTCGGAGCAACTCGTCAATTTCTTCCGTTCGCGTTTAAAGGATATTTAGAAAAATTAGTCTCCGCTAAGATTGCTGAAATCGGGTTCAGTCGCGAGCGTTTTTTTGAAATGGGACGGGATAATTTCCAATTTGAACATGGGTTGGCTATTGGTGATGAGCTTTTTAGGGAGACTTATTTTGTCCATGGTTTTGAACTAGCTTCGGGTGGTCACTCAACCGTTATGGTTGGTCTGGCTCGGGTCGTTTCTTTTGAAGAACGGCAGTTGGCGGATAAAGAACAGTTCCTAAAAGATATCTGTTGCTGGGTAGGTGCTATGGTCGAGTTCTATAATTATCCGGCCTGGGACGGGGGTTTAATGAAGCAGGGCTATTTGGTCGCCTCCATGGCTGAAGCTGATATTATCGGAGGTTACGCCGATTATTTCAACCAGACCTTTACCTTTATTTTAAATCAGACGTTTTTGGATAAAGTTGTTTTGAACAGCCTACCCTCCCTTTTCAACGTCTTTGATCAGAATAGCAGTTTGGCCTGTCTTAATAAGCCTTCCGCCACCATTTATGGCGAAAAAATTATCGACGACTACCCCGGTTATTCTGTTAAGTTAAAAGCAAATAATTATTATAACAGCCAGGCAAAGTTGACTGCCTCTAGCGATAACACCCGTTTATTTATCAAAAAAATTAGGTTACCGCCCACCCAAATCTACGACGGTCGACCAACCTTATTGTTGAATGATTAGGGTTGAGATATCGGCCGTATTGAGGCTCTGTGGAACGTCACTGAGGCCAAGACGACCGACGATTAAACCTCTCCGTTCTGTTCGATCTTCCTGATAAACAGACTTACCGTATCTATTTTTATGAACGTTCGCCTGAATTTCAGTCTGATGGTAGTTTTTTAAAGGAACTTATTTTAGAAAATATCCAGCGAACCTTTAAAACTAGCTTTATATACTTTGAGTGGATGTATAAAAACTTGGCGGTATGTTTTTGCCTTGCGAGATAATTCTGGTGTGAGTGGTCTGATGAGACCGCTTTATCGTGATCGGATACATGAGGGATCCTCGGGTTCTTAAGCGTAGCCAGGCTAAACGAAATATGGAGCGTAAGTTTTTGCGTTGGATAGTAGAATCTACGCCTAATTACCTCTATGTAACCGTCGACGGAAGTATTAAGTTTATTATCTCCTATACTCACAGCTTGATCTATAAATGTATTGATAAGGATATCGCCGGCATCTATAGTGATAAAAATGAGTGGCGGAAACCGGAAGAACGTAATTTCGTTAGCTGGTGGTTGATAAAGATAAAGCGTTACGATAACCAATCCAAATCGATGCTTTTGAATGCTTTTTAGACGGATTATTATGGAAAAATAAGCGTTATGGATTGACTTATGGACGTAACCGAATTTAAAAATCAGGTTCAGAAATTGGCGGTCGCTCTGGCGTGACTGAAAGAATCCCTGGGCTAAGAGTAGATTTTTGACCCAAAAAATGAGCTACAAAAGTTGCATCTCTAGGAATATTAGTTTAGGCTTAGTGTAGCTATCGAAAAAGGACGGCAGTGAGGCCATCCGCAGAATTAGGATTTATCGCAATTTAAAGAATTGCTAATCGTAATCGTTACAGTCCGCGCTATGAGTGGTAATCGCGAATGAATATCAAGGCCGGTATAAATGGCTACAGCAATAATTCTATCAATCTGCGGGAACTTTTACCACTTTGGTTAAATAGTTGAGGAAAAAGCTCTTATATATTTTTCGAGGATAGTGATCTATGCGGTTTTACGCCACCACCCCCATTTATTACGTTAACGCCAAACCTCATATTGGCCACGCCTACACTACTATAATAACCGACATTTTTTGTCGCTATCATAAATTGGCTGGTTATGATGCCTGTTTTATCACTGGTACAGATGAGCATGGCGATAAAATTGTTCAGGCCGCCGGAAAAAACGGTCAGAGCCTGACTCAATACACTAACCAGATCAGTAGCCTGTTTCGGGATGCTTGGCCTAAATTGAACATAGATTATAGCGCCTTTGTCCGTACGACTGAAGAGCGGCATAAAAAAGCCGTAACTATTTTTCTGGAGCGGGTAAATAAAAAAGGCGATCTCTATTTCGGCCAGTATGGTGGTTATTATTGTTTCGGGTGTGAACGTTTTTATACGGAAAAAGAGCTTAAAGATGGCCTTTGTCCGGATCACCGTACCCCCCTCCAGTATATTGCTGAAGAAAATTATTTTTTCCGTATGGGTAACTATCAGGACTGGCTTATCGATTACATCAGGAAAAACGATGATTTCATTCGTCCCGAACGTTATCGAAACGAAGTTTTAGGTCTTCTGCGGGAACCGTTGGAAGATTTGTGTATCAGCCGTCCTAAGACTCGTTTAACCTGGGGGATCGATCTGCCTTTTGATGAAAAGTTCGTTACTTACGTCTGGTTCGACGCTCTTATTAGCTACATCAGCATAATAGGCTGGCCTGATGGCGAACTTTTCAGTCGCTATTGGCCGGTCGCCCAGCATTTTATAGCTAAAGACATTCTGAAACCCCACGCTATTTTCTGGCCCACCATGCTTAAAAGTGGGGGACTGGAACTTTACCGGCACCTGAATGTACACGGCTATTGGCAGCTAGGCCAGGCCAAAATGGGTAAATCGGTAGGCAACGTCGTCGATGCCTTAGCCCTTTCTGAAACTTACGGCGTCGAAGCTTTTCGTTATTTTCTAGCTCGTGATATGGTTTTTGGTTTAGATAGTGAATTTGTGGAAGACGCTCTGGTGAATCGTTACAACGCCGACCTAGCTAATGATCTCGGCAATCTTTGGCAGCGTTCTCTGACCATGTTGATCAAATTCGGCGGTGGCTGCGTTCCCAGTCAATCGGTCCGCCTGGAGGATGAGGATGCTTGGGAAAAAAGTCTGAGTAGGTATTTGGCTGAGTATAGGGAGAACTTTAGGGCTTTAGCCGTGCATAGAGCTCTGGCCGTAACTTGGGATTTAATTAGCGCCCTCAATAAGTTCATTGATACTGAGGCTCCTTGGGCTTTAGCCAAAGACCCGATGCAAACCGATCGGTTGCAGGGAGTTTTAAGGCGTTTAGTCACGAGTCTGGGCGTGGTGGGGGCCTTGATCTGGCCGGTATTGCCCAAGACTGGTGAGGAGATGTGGCGCCGCCTGGGTTTGGATCCAGGCCGTTTAACTCTGGATCTAACGCTTATTCAATCGTTTTTTCTTCCCGGCCGGCCGGTGGTCGTTGGTGAATCCTTTTTCCCTCGGGTGGAGTTCGGTGATGCCCGGGCGGTTATTCAGGCCGCGGCTCCGGGGACTCTTCTAGCCCGGACGGCGGATTCGGTCTCGGTTGAGGCTGTGACTTTAGAGGAATTCAAGCGCCTGGATCTGCGAGTAGCTGAGGTTATTGCCGATGAGGTGGTGCCCAAAAGTAGCAAACTATTAAAACTTACTCTTCGGGTCGGTCAGGAGGATCGTACGGTTGTAGCTGGCTTGGCTGGGTATTATA
>LQAA01000023.1 GCA_001577715.1 Candidatus Adiutrix intracellularis
TTGAATCAAATCAAAAACGTTGCGAATATCTGAGTTCTCGCCTCTCGCGCACCATGATTATTCACGGCGACGGTACGGATCAGGATCTTCTGCTCAACGAAAACGTGGATGATGCCGATCTCTTTATCGCCGTTTCCACCGATGATGAACGTAACCTTATTTCCTGCTTAATAGCTAAGCGTTTAGGGGCGAAGCAGACTATCACCCGGGTCAACCGCTTTTCTTATGCCCCCCTGGTTCAGGCTATCGGTTTGGGAGCTATGGTTTCAGCACGGGTAGCGGCAGTTAGCGCGGTTCTGAAATATATCCGTAAAGGACAGATTATTTCCGTGGCTACCTTAGTTGGTGAGGAGGCAGAAATAATTGAGTTTAAAGTGCCGGCCCATAGTCGGGTGGTTGGTAAAAAATTGATGGAGATTAAATTTCCAACTGGTTCGTTGGTAGCTGTACTGTCTCGAGGTGAAGAGATTGTCGTTCCTCGAGGCGGTACGAAGATTGAGGCCGAAGATATTTTAGCCGTTTTAACTAGGCCGGAGGCTATTGACGCGGTAGAAAAACTGCTGGGGGCTAAATGAACCTAGCGGTTAATTTATATCTTGTTTGTGGCCTCTGTGGTTGGGTGCTTCTATTCCTAGCCTTAATCATGGGTCTTATGGTTATTCCGGCTCTGGTGATCGGTGACGGGATGGCTGAGGTTTTTTTTAAGTCAGCCCTGGTTGTGTCTCTTTGCGCCGGCCTCCTAATCCGGGTAGGCCGACGGGCGGTAGGGGATGAGCTCAGAAAGCGCGATGGGTTAGCTGTGGTGGGCTTATCTTGGTTGATGGTTAGTCTTTTAGGTGCTCTGCCTTATCTTGGCAGTGGGGTTATTTTCACCTTCGCTGATGCCTTATTTGAATCTGTTTCCGGTTTTTCCACCACTGGGGTTACGATTCTGACCTCTTTGGCTAAGCTATCGCCTATTTTTTTGTTTTGGCGTTGTCTGACCCTTTGGTTGGGGGGGATGGGCATCATTATGTTGATGTTGGCTGTGCTGCCTTTTTTCGGGTTAGGCGGGGTACATTTTTTTAAAAATGAGAGCTCGATGGGGCAAGAACGCTTTAAACCCCGCGTCGTCAAGATGGTTAAATTTTTGTGGCTAACTTATATAACTCTGACGATTTTGCTTTTGTTTCTACTCCGGTTGGGTCATTTAAGCTGGTTTGAAGCCGTTTGCTATAGTTTTAGTATCGTATCTACTGGCGGCTTCGTTCTTCATGATAACTCCATAAGTTATTATGATAGTTGTTATCTGGAAAATATTTCCATGCTCTTTATGTTTTTGAGTAGCCTCAACTTCGTCCTTTATTATCAGATCATACAGGGTAACTGGCGTGGTATCTTCTTGGACTCCGAAGTTAGAACTTTTGTTCTGATTATTGGCGTTTGTTCCTTGGCGATTGTTATCGTTCTTCTGGGGACGGGTTTTTATGATGCTCCTCTCACCGCCCTGCGGTACGCCCTCTTTCAGGTGGTCTCGGTTATTAGTACCACTGGTTTTTTCAGTACTGACTGGGAACAGTGGCCTTCTTTTTGCCAGGGTCTTCTCCTGGCTCTATTTTTTGTGGGGGGGTGTTCCGGCTCCACTAGTGGCGGTCTGAAGTGCGTACGCTGGATTTTATTATTTAAAGGTATTCGCCGGACCTTTTCCCAGTACATCCATCCCCGGGCGGTTATTGGTATCCATCTGGAGAAGACGGTTGTGCCGGAAGAGGTTATGATCGCCGTTTGGTCTTTCAGCAGCATATATATTATTA
>LQAA01000024.1 GCA_001577715.1 Candidatus Adiutrix intracellularis
GTACCCAAATCAATAGCTAAATCACTAGAAAAAATATTTAAAAAATTAAACAGTTTTGATAGACGCATGAATAGCCCAGTCTGCCGCTTTTTAGCAATTATAAAAAATAATCAACTCGCTTAGCCTTAATACTATAATACCTCGCACTGCCAAAACTTGCAACCGCTTGATTAAAAAAACGTCGCCGCCAGAAAAACAACCTAGCGGCGGTATCTATCATCAGCTTAACAGTGTCATAGCTCCTGATATTACGGGAAATTAAATCAGGTATCTTCCTTCGTCGATTCGTTAACACCAGGGGCTTCAGACGTGGAAACTTCGGCAGCAGCTTTTTTAACCGACTGAGCAACCCGGCGGGCCCGGTCGCTGGCGAGAGAGCGCCCAGATTTAGCTAAAGGAATAACTCCCCCGCCAATCCTAGCTTTCTCCTGACCAGTCTTAATAAGTTCTAAAATAGCCAACGGTGCAGCATCGCCGGAACGAAGACCATTTTTAACCATAATAGTGTAGCCGGCGGTACGATCGCGGAAACGACCGGCAGCTTCTTCAAAACACCGACCCAAAACTTCCTTTTTAGTGATAACCGCAGCGGCCTGACGAAAAGCATGCAAATCAGCTTTACCACCTTTGGCTAGATTAACTAAACGATCAACTAAGGGACGTAGGGCTTTAGCCTTGGCTAAAGTAGTAGTTATACGACCATGTTCGAACAAGCTGGTGACCAAATTACGCAAAAGAGCGTCGCGATGGCTGGCAGTCCGGCCCAATTTAACATTGGCTTTGCGATGCCTCATAAGAGTTTTATTCCTTCCTAACTGGAGCCGGGGGCGAAATAAAGGCATCAATCTTCATGCCTAGGGAGAGCCCCATTTCCGTCAATACTTCCCGAATTTCGTTAAGAGATTTACGCCCGAAATTTTTGGTGCGGAGCATTTCCGATTCTGTGCGCTGTACCAGTTCCCCGATAAAATTAATACCGGCATTTTTAAGACAATTAGCTGAGCGCACCGATAGTTCTAATTCGTCCACAGTTCGATAGAAGTTAACATTGGGAGACGTAGGATCGGCTAAATCTTCAGATTGTAAGGAGATTTGAGAGGGTGCATCTTCCTCAAAATTAATAAAGATAATCAGTTGATCTTTAATAATTTTGGCGGCGTAGGCCACTGCGTCCTGGGGACTTAAACTACCGTCGGTCCAAACTTCCAAAGTTAACTTATCATAATCGGTCTTCTGACCCACACGGGCATTTGTAACCACGAAATTGACTTTACGAATGGGCGAAAAAAGAGCGTCAATAGGAATTTCACCGATAATCCGCTCGTCAGCGATGTTGTTTTCCGCCGGCACATAACCTTTACCGCGAGCCACTTTCATTTCCATTTTTAAGCTACCACCCCTTGCTAAAGTAGCGATGGGCTGGTCTTTATTCAAAACTTCAACCTGGGCATCGGTAATAATATC
>LQAA01000025.1 GCA_001577715.1 Candidatus Adiutrix intracellularis
GGACGACCGATAGTTTTGCCTCTTTCCCTTCCTTGGCCAAGATAATTTTGAGTCTAGAAATGATTCTGGGTCGGCTAGAAGTTTTTAGTTTTTTAATTTTATTTATTCCGGGTTTTTGGAAAAGCTGAGGCTAGTTATGACTGAACTTAACCCGCAATTAAATACTCTACCTCGAGGGGTCCTTAATAAAATTCATCTAATTGGTATCGGCGGGGTTGCCATGACCGCTCTAGCTGGATTGTTAATTGAGGCTGGTTACAGTGTAACCGGGTCCGATGCTGGGCTTTACCCCCCTACGAGCGAGATTATAAAAGAGCTGGGTGTGGCAGCGGGGATAGGTTATGGCCCTGAAACCTTACCGTTAGATTGCGATCTAGTAGTTATCGGTAACGTCGTTACTTCCTCTTTTCCAGTTTTGGCTCGGCTTAAGGAACTAGGCAAACCTTATCTTTCTCTCCCTCAGACTTTAAAGGCTCTTTTCTTAAATCATACTCGGAACCTGGTAGTGGCTGGTTGTCACGGCAAAACTACTACTACTGCTTTAGCTGTCAAAATATGGGAGACTGCCGGGCTTAAGCCGGGTTTCTTGATTGGCGGGGCCAGCCTGGATTTCAAGTGGTCCTGGCGTCAGTCTCAAGGCGAATATTTTATAATAGAAGGCGATGAATACGATAGTGCCTTTTTTAATAAAGTGCCAAAATTTCTGCATTATAACCCCTGGACGGTTATTTTAACTTCCCTTGAGTTTGATCATGCCGATATCTATCCAGATCTCGCGGCGGTAACGGCGGCTTTTAGTGAGTTTGTGGCTCTTATTCCGCCCGAAGGCCGCTTGTTAGCTTGGGGTGATGATCCTTTAGTGCGCCGGGTGGCCGTGTCGGTCCGGGCTCCCGTAGAGTTTTATGGCCAGAATCCGGATAACGATTGGCGGATGACTTCCTTTAGAAGTGTGGGTTGGGGCTCTAACTTTGAACTTACGGGGCCGAAAGGGGTTTACACTCGCTTGTTCTTACCTCGACCGGGGGTGTATAATGTTCTAAACGCTGTTGCTGCCGTTGCTGCCTTTCTGGGATCCGGGGGTGATGGGCGGGTTCTAGCCCCGGCTCTGGCTGGGTTCAGAGGCGTTCGCAGGCGGCAGGAATTGCTGGGTGTTTTCGGCGGGGTGGATCTGATTGATGACTTCGCTCATCATCCTACAGCTGTAGCTGCTACTTTGACTGGTCTCAGGCGGGTCTATGGCCACCGGCGGCTGCTAGCTGCCTTTGAGCCTCGCAGTAATACCAGTCGTCGGGCTGTGTTTCAACAAGACTATGCCCGCAGTTTAGCTTTGGCTGATGCTGTCTTTCTTCGTCGTACTTCCGATCCGGATAAGGCCCCGGTCGGAGATTGGCTAGACATTGACCGGCTGGCTGGGGAAATCGGAGCAGAAATTTTTGAGGATGGGGCGAGTCTGGGCGAGGCCTTAGTTGAAGAGGCTAGAGCGGGTGATGTGGTGGTAGTTATGAGCAATGGCGACTTTGAAGGGCTGACTGATTTTTTGAAAAAAAATTTAAATAAGTCTGGCTGAATGGTTACTCAACTTAAATACCACTTTAAAAATTCAGAACTTTTAATTGCTGCTTTGACACATCGTTCCGCAGGGGGAGCCTGTGACAAGACGGCTGGTGAAGTGGATAACCAACGTCTGGA
>LQAA01000026.1 GCA_001577715.1 Candidatus Adiutrix intracellularis
CCCGTCTCAAAGAAGGTGATATGTCTCGAGTTCGGGCTGGTTTAGTGCGTGAGGTCCGATTGGCGGAGGTGGCTAGGAGGCTGAATTTAGGTGAGGCTCTAATTCTGGGACCGGGTGAGGTTTCTGGCGGCGGGCGGTGGAAAAATTCCATGTTGGCCGACGCGGTGGAAGCTCTGTTTGGAGCTATATATCTCGATGGGGGGCTAGCGGCGGCCGAAGCGGCGGCCGGTCGGCTCTGGGAGCCCTATCTGAGCCGCCCGGAGGCTTGGATGGACATGCTGGCCGATTTTAAAAGTCGTCTGCAGGAAGAAACCCAGGGGCGAGGACTGGGG
The DNA here is from genome assembly GCA_001577715.1 of Candidatus Adiutrix intracellularis. Classification (GTDB taxonomy): domain Bacteria; phylum Desulfobacterota; class Desulfarculia; order Adiutricales; family Adiutricaceae; genus Adiutrix; species Adiutrix intracellularis. The sequence goes on from LQAA01000026.1 coordinate 333, forward strand.
ACTCCTAATTATGAACTGGTAAGTACCGAGGGTCCCGACCACGCTCGCCGTTTTACTATGGCCATCTCCATAAATGGCCAGCGTCTGACTGAGGCCAAAGCCGGCACTAAGAAGGAAGCTGAGCAGAAAGCTGCTCGCCTAGCTATAGATATTCTCAAAAACGACCAGTTGACGGCGGAATTATTTAAATGACGTCTGGCGCCGGATATCGGGCCGGCTTTACGGTCATAGCCGGCGCCCCTAACGCCGGTAAATCAACCTTGCTTAATTATTTGCTAGGGGAAAAGGTGGCAATTGTCACTTCCAAACCTCAGACTACTCGCCATCGCATTCTGGGCGTTCTAACTAGATCGGATGCTCAATTAATTTTCTGGGATACTCCAGGTCTTCACGATCCCGGACGGACCCTGTTAAATCGGGAAATGATGAGTCGCGCTTTGGCTGCTCTAGCTGATAGTGATGTGATTCTGTGGGTGGTCGATGGTCTCAGGCGTGGAGCCGGGCATGCGACTGCTGTGAATGTGATTCGGCAAAACAAGAACCGCCCTTTGATAGTAGCTATAAATAAAATCGATGCCGCCCCTAACAAAAGTATAATTCTACCTCTTATTCGTGAAATAGAAGTAGCGGTGTCTCCTCGGGCTATCATCCCTATTTCGGCTCGTACCGGTGATGGGGTTAATTTTTTAGTGGCGGAAATAAAAAAAAATCTGCCGGTTGGTTTGCCTCTCTACTCCGAAACCGCTTTGACTGATCAGCCTGAGCGGGTTATCGCCGCTGAAATGGTGCGTGAAGCTGTCTTTAATCTTACTAGTTGCGAGATTCCCTACGCTACAGCCGTAACCATTGACGCCTTTGAAACTGGAATCGGTCTGATACGTCTTTCCGTTACCATTCATTTGGAGAGGGAAAGTCAGAAGGGCATTATCATCGGCCAGGGTGGTCTTAAGCTTAAACAAATTGGTCAGGCCGCCCGGCTTAATATAGAGCGCTTAGTGGGCGAGAAAGTTTTTCTAAAAATTTTTGTTTGTATCACCCGCGATTGGACCCAGAAAAAATCGACTCTGTTAGATTTTGGTTACGGAGATAAATGATAAAAACAGCTATGATCTTGGGGGCAGGTTTCGGCCGGCGCCTTCAACCTCTGAGCCTAATTCAGCCCAAACCCCTTTTCCAGGTTTTAAATAAGACCATGTTAGAATGGTGGGCTGAATTTTTGATCTCAGCTGGAGTTAGACGAATAATCATTAATGTTCATTACCAGACCCCGCTTATGTTGGAGCGGATCGAATACTTAGCTGCCGCTTTTAAAGATCATCTGATTATAGCGGCCTCAGCCGAAGACGAACTTTTGGGTACGGGGGGGGCTCTTAAGAAAGCTGCCCCTTTCCTAGGGGAAGATAATTTTTTTGTTGTTAATTCCGATATTTTTACCGACTTTGAACTAGTGAAACTAGCCTTGAAACATTTAGCTAACCCCGGCCGGTTAGCTACTTTAGGTCTTTTGGAACGTCCCCAGACGGCTCAGATTTCTTTGGGCGAAAATGGTCGAATTCTCTCTTTTCGTCAGTTGCAGCCGGCACTCGGCGAAGTCGTCCGTCAGACCTATAGCGGGATTATGGTTGTGTCTCCGGCTATTTTTAATTATATTCCTGAGACCGGCGCTAGTGACATTACTGATATTTTTTTGGAAGCCTTAGTTGGCGGCGCTGAAATTTATGGTTGGACTAACGACCCGGCTATATGGTGGGATATGAGCACCCTTGAGGATTACTGGAGCTTGAATCGGGATCTAGCTGCCGGCCGGAATATCATCCATTCTACTGCTATAGTCCGGGGCCGGCTTTTGGGTTGGAATGTAGTAGGGGCTGGGGCCGTGATTGAAGAGGGGGCTGAGGTAGAAAATTGTGTGATTTGGCCGGATGTGCTTATTTCCGGCAAATCGGTAGCTAAAAATATGGTTATAGTTGGTGTTCTACCACCTGGCCGGCGGCTCGTCGGGGGGGGCTTCTGTGGCGAATTTATCTCGGCGGCTTAAGCCGCCGACCTTAGCTTTAATTAGTTGGTTGAAGGCTGTTTTAGGGCAGCCCCCTCCGCCTTTAATTCCTCTGGTCGGGGATAGCGGGGGTCGTCGTTATTGGCGTTTGCCTGGGTGCGGTCTTCTGGTTCTTTACGGATCGGATCCGGTTGAAAATTTAGCTTGGCTCAGAATTGGGCGGCACTTGTGGTTCAAAGGGTTACCGCTGCCTCGCCTTTATGATTATGACCTTCAGTCTGGTTTTTTTTTGTTGTCCGATTTGGGGGATCGTCGTTTAGATCGAGAACCCAGACCTCTCGACTATTATCCCGCTGCCGTAGAAATTCTAGCCCGATTTCATCGCGAGGGGCAGGTTGGTTTCAACCCGGCCTGGGGTCATCAGAGTTTAATTTACAATACCGCTCTGGAGGCTAGTCTGGAAGCTAGCTGTTTTTTGAAATTGTTTGTGGTTGGTTATTTGAAGCTACCCGCTCCGCTTCCGTCGATCTGGCGGGAAGTTAGATTTTTTAGCCGTCTGGCCGTGTCAGATCCGAGCCGTAATGTATTAACGCACCGGGACTTTCAGGCTAGAAATATTATGGTTACTACCGCTGGGCCCCAGATGCTGGATTGGCAGGGGGCTAAATTGGGGCCGGCCGCTTATGATCTAGCCAGTCTTCTAGAAGATCACTTCCGACCGGATATACCGCTAGAGTTAAAAGAAAAACTTATGGAACTTTACTGTAAAAAAGCTAGTTCAGGTCAGATTCGACCGAAAGAATTTCGAAAAGAATTAGTTCTGTCAGGCGCCGCTCGCCTCATGCAAGCTTTGGGGCTCTACGGTAAATTAACTATGGCCGGCCAAAGTGGGTACATCACCCTCATGCGCCCGGCGCTTCTCCGCTTGTTGGCCGGGTTCAGCGAGCGGCCGCTGTCGTCTTTGGCCGGTCTTAAGGCGATGATAGCGGCTGCCGCCGCTCGATTAGAGACTCTCAATTAATGTGCGCCCTTGTCGCTTTGGTGGGCCGACCCAATGTGGGGAAATCATCTCTTTTTAATCGTCTAGTTGGGAAGCCTTTGGCCCTGGTTGATAATCGCCCCGGGGTTACTCGTGACCGATACTACGGTTCTTTCAGTCTTGACGGCCGACAGGGGGTCGTTGTCGATACTGGGGGTTTCGACCCTGGTGGTAACGATCCTTTAAAAGACCAAATTAGGGTACAGGTTTTGGCGGCTCTGGCTGAATCTAATCTTACCGTGCTAGTGGTGGATGGTCAGAGTGGTTTGACTCCTCACGATTGGGAACTGGCCCAGTTGCTCCGGTGCTCCGGCCGACCCTATCTTGTTGCTGTTAATAAAATTGATCGGCCTGAAAAGGAATCAGCCTTAACCGAGTTCCATGAATTAGGTCTGGATGGCCTCTGGCCGGTGAGCGCGGCTCACGGTTACGGTCTAAGAGATTTTAAGGAAGCTCTGCTGCCTTTTCTGGACCAGGTACCATCGGACGAAGATAAGGTTAGCAGCCAAAGCGAGACTCCGCCTCGGGTGGCGGTCATCGGCCGTCCTAATGCTGGTAAATCTTCTCTCATTAATCGATTGGTTGGGAATGAACGCCTGGTAGTGGATAGCCGTCCTGGTACCACTCGCGATGCGGTGGATGTGGAGTTGGAAGTTCGTGGTCGTCGTTACGTTTTTGTTGACACTGCTGGGGTACGGCGTCGTGGTCGGATTGATGAAAAACTGGAAAAACTTTCGGTCCTACGGGCTTTAAGGAGCTTAGACCGGGCTGATCTCGCTATTTTAGTGGTTGATGCTCTTTTAGGCCTATCGGAGCAGGATGCCCATCTGGCCGGGTACGCCGTCGAGCAAGGTTGTCCCATTATCATCCTGGCCAACAAGTGGGACGCGGTTAAAAATAGAGTTGAAACCAGGAAAGAACTAAGTCGGGCTCTGGATCTTAAAATGACTTTTCTGGAAAAAGCTCCATTCGTTATCGGTTCGGCTCGGACCGGCCTTCGCTTGGATAGTTTGTTTAGCCTAATTGATCAGAGTATGGTCCAATATCGTTTTCGGGCAGCGACCGCTGAAGTTAACCGGGTCATTGAAGCGGCGGTGGAAGCACATACCCCGCCTTACGCTGGGCAAGGCCGTTTAAAATTCTATTATGCTACGCAAGTCGCCAGCCGGCCGCCAACCTTCGTAATTTTCACTAATAAGCCCGACTTGGTACATTTTTCTTACCAGCGCTTTTTGGTCAATCGTTTAAAAGAGGCCTTTGGCCTGGATCTGGTTCCGGTACGTCTGTTTTTAAGAAGTCGCAGCGGCCGGCACTGAAGGGTATAAAATAAATGAAATTGACTTGTCTAGTTCTATTCGGTCTCTTTTTTGTCTGGCCCACTGGATCGGCGATGGCGCTGGAAGGGACTAGAGTTTTGCCCGACCGCCTGATTAAAGCGGACACCTTTCTTCTGACCGTTCCTTTAAGTGGATCTTTAGCCTCCTGGGGTCAAAAAGCCTGGCAGGGGGCCGAACTGGCTTTTTCCAACTGGGGTGGCGGCTTTAAACTGAAAATATTGGACGAAAACGGAGACAGCAGAATTTTAGATGAGATTGATTTCCGGAAGGTGGCTGCTTCGATTGGCTATTTCACTGAAAACCGCTTTTCTATCGATGCCCCTCGCTATATTTATTTTAAAACGCCTGTTCTTTTACCCTATCTCAGCACTAAGGAAGCAGCCGGCCTGGGGCCAGGAATTTTTTTTCGCTTGTTGTCCACCAGCCAGGAACAGGGGCGTTTTCTAGCTCTAGAGATTTTAAAAAAGTCTAAACGCCCGACTAGTCTTTTGATTATCACTGGTTCCGGTTCAGCTCAGATCGCTCAGACCGCCGCTCTGATCGAAACTCTAGTTAACCCGCCCCCGTTGCTTATGTCGCCCCTCGAGGAGGGTGCTTCCAGTCGGGCTCAATCTAAAGCCGCTCCGCCTCTTAAACCGCTAGATCCCAAAGTCCAGGTGCTTACCCTGAATATCGATCAGGCCCTGGACTCAGAGCGATTGCCCGAGTTCGGTCGCCGCTCGCCTGAATTGATCATTTTAGCTCTTGATCTGGACGAAGCCTTGCGTCTAGTTCCGACTCTAGCTGAGGCCCCTTATCGTAAGGCCGTTTTCTGGGGGAGTTTCCCTTTAGGCTTTCGGGATGTGGGGGCGGCTTTCATCGCTTTTAATTTGAAGTTAGAGCTGGCTCTCCCCGGGGCTAATCTGGTTAACTCGAAAAATCAGGCGGTATTGGATTTTAATCGCCAGTATTTGGAGACCTACCAAGCTCATCCCACCTGGATTGCTGCTTTGGCTTTTGATAGTCTGAACCTGGCCATCAAGGCTGTTTCTAGCGGCGAGACGGACGTCGCGGTGCTAGATTTTCTAGCTAGACGGAACCATCAAGCCTTGACAGCTTACGATCTATCTTCCAACGGAGCTTCCCCGCCTCAGGCTCTTATGTCAGTTAGCAATGAAACTTTAGGTTATTTACCTTAAAAATTAGAGGAGATCGGGCTATGGAAGCCTTAGTAGAGCCGGCTCTAGCGGTGCTGATTCTAGCTGCTGGGCGAGGTACTCGGATGAAATCGGCTTTACCCAAAGTGTTGCACCCTTTGATGGGGCGTCCCATTTTAGAATATGTTTTGAATGCCGTGCTCTGTTTAAAACCGGCCCGGTTAGTGGTAGTAACTGGTTTCGGGGCTGAAGCAGTAGAAGATATAAGTCGGACTTTCCTATCTTCATACGCCGAAAGGTTTGGTTGTAGTCTTTTGGCGGAACCCATCTTCGCCCATCAGACCGAACAATTGGGTACTGGTCACGCCGTGGCCGCGGCCAAAGATGCTTTAGCCGATTTTTCGGGACCGCTTCTGATTATGGCTGGGGATATTTCCCTAATTTCCTCTAACACTCTAAATGGCTTTCTGAAGGACCATCAGTTCCTTGGGAGTGACCTATCGGTTCTGACCGTGCGCCTAGATAACCCTGCAGCCTATGGCCGAATCATCCGCGACGAGGCCGGTTGGTTAGCTCGGATTGTAGAATATCGCGACGCCGACGAAGAAGAGCGCCGGGTGGGGGAAATAAATTCTGGACTATATTTAACTGATGTCGTAAATTTATACCAATCTATTGAACGCCTCAGCTCCGATAACGAACAGCGGGAATATTACCTTACTGATGTAGTGGCTGATTTTCGTAACAGGGGCCTTTTAGTCGCTGCGGTAGAAATTCCCTCTAGCCTTAGTTACGAGGTTGGCGGCATTAATGACCGCGCCGAACTAGCTGCTACCCAAGGACTTTTAAAAGCTCGCATAAATGAATCCTGGATGAAAGCTGGTGTGACCATGCTTGACCCTTTTTCAACTCTTATCGAAACAACAGTACATCTGGATACCGATGTCATCCTGTGGCCTGGGGTTATTTTAACTGGTCGCACTACCGTGGGGGCTGGAGCCGAGATTGGTCCTTTCTGCCACTTGGACGATTGTCGGGTGGAAGCCGGCGTTCGTGTTCCCGGCGGAACTATTCTTAAGAATCAAATTTTCAGTTTAGAAACAAACTATTAATTTTATTTAAAAATATAGATTAAAATTAACTAAGACCAAGGAGTTTTTCAGATGAGCCATACCCTTCGGGTTCTTTCTGGCATTCAGCCTTCTGGGCGACTTCATCTCGGTAATTATTTTGGTATGATGAAATCCATGATCGAGTGGCAGGAAAAGAGTGATCTTTTTTGCTTTATCGTTAATCTTCATGCTCTAACTTCTGTTTTTAATCCTGAACTTTTAGCTCGTAACACTTTGGAAGCAGCTACCGACTTTTTGGCTCTGGGCCTAGACCCAGAGCGGAGCACTTTTTGGGTTCAGGGCGATGTTTGGCAACATGCCGAGCTAGCCTGGCTTTTGCACAATATCACTTCCATGGGGCTTCTGGAGCGCTGCCATGCTTATAAAGAAAAATTGGCTAAAGGATTGGTCCCCAACCATGGCCTCTTCGCTTATCCGGTACTAATGGCCGCGGATATTATTCTCTACCAAGCCGACCTGGTACCGGTGGGCCGCGATCAAAAACAGCATGTGGAAGTTGCCCGCGACATCGCCAGCAGCTTCAACCATACTTACGGCGAAACTTTTGTTTTACCGGAACCACTAATTGATAATTATCTAGCTACTATCCCTGGCCTCGATGGCCAGAAGATGAGTAAGAGCTACAACAACACTATCGATATTTTTATTGATCAGGCCGAACTTAAACGCCGGGTCATGGCCATTGTTACCGATACTCGTGGAGTTAACGAAATTAAAGATCCGGATAGCTGTAATCTTTATGCGCTTTATCGTCTTTTCGCCACTCCGGATCGGGTGGTGGAGATGCGCGAGCGCTATCTTAAGCCTGGTCTTAAATATGTTGATGTCAAAAAAGAACTCATTGAACTTATTTGGATATATTTTGCTCCCCATAGGGAAAAACGAGCTGAGCTAGTTAAAGACGTGGCTGGCATTTATGATATTTTGAAAACTGGGGCGGCCAAAGCTCGGGCGGTGGCCGAAATAACCATGGCTGAGGCTCGATGTAAGGTTGGGTTGAGATATTGAGCGGATTCAGATTTGATTGAAAGATGTATCTCCAGGGTGACGGGAGTTAATCTTTAGGGATTTTACCGGAGAATCTCTAAAAGGGTGGAGAGTTCTTTTAAGCGGATGGTAGGGTAAGCGGAGCTCGCAGAGTGGAGAGAACCATCGGGAATCCTTAGGTTGAACCAATAATATCTCCTTCATTCAGGGAATATGGTCTAGTTCTCGCTATGGTAGTCTTTCGTCTCTTGAGTCTAAAAAGTAAAGTAGTTGCTACGGGATAGTTGGCGATAGATAACTATGACTGTCGAATTAAATATCGCCAGTGTTAACGAGAATAAGCTTTATGTGGCTATGGATTGGTTAATAGATGAGCAGGGGGTTTTGAAGCTAGACTTGTCAAATATTACCTTCATGATGGGAATATCGTATTTTATGATCTATCGTTAAATTATGTCGGAAATGAGCAGTACCTTTAAATAATAGTCTGTTGCCCGATAGAGACGGACTACCCATATTTATCAACGCTTGGTTGAGCAATACTTCTGATTCGGTCACGTTTATTTTTGGCTAATAAGTGGGCTAAAATTAGAAAGAAACTGCTAACCGTTACTGAGGAAGATCTGAAATAAATCAGGACCAGGATTAAAGCTGGATGTTTAAAGTGGTGGAAGACCATAGGTCCGGCTGTTGGGCGGAAGATAAAGTGTAAAAAGTTTGATCCAATTTTATTCTTGAAATTGGTAAACCCTTGCTTAGCTTTTATCGTTACCTTTTTGGTACAGAACGAGAGTCAATGTTGGATGAGATCTATGTTATTAGAGCATCAATTAATAAAGATGAAATAAGTCCGAAGGAGTGTGTCTGTACTTATAAAAATCTTTCTTGAGTAGAGCGGGCTTTCAGAACGATAAAGAGCGATAATATAAGAACATAGTCTATACGTCATTGGCTGGAACAAAGAGTTAGGGCTTATATCTTTTGTATACGCTAACTTAATATGTTGGGTGGCATGTGTGGGAGACTTAGCGGGAACTACTCTTTGCCGATGAGGAGATAAAAGCCAAAAAATACTAGACTCCAATTAGCCCGACTGGGGAAGAGGGTACCCGGTTAAAAGCTCCAAGTAGAAAAAATTAGATGATTTTCTTGTTCAGAGCTTTAATAGGTTACTCCTTAATTTAGCCAGTACCCGGTTGAACACCTGCTAAGTGAACGGTAATACTTAGAATTAAGCCAATAAAAGTGCTACATTTACTCGGATAGATTTATTTACCCTGCTGTAATAAAAAGCCTTCGATTTGCTCTAATCCATAAATCGGCTCTAGTAGCTAAAATTTATTTTAAATAAGAGCTTTAAATAACTAATAATTAGCTTTAATTAGTTATGAAGCTTCAGTTTAAACCTCTTAACGGTATCTGACTATGATAAATCTCCTCATAATGTTTGTAATAGTAGGTGGCTCCATGATATTTGGTAAGCCGCTGTGGGTTGATAATTAGTTCATTTTAGTACTATATAATTTCTTCATCTGGCTCTGCAGTTAACTTTCCAACGCAACTGTAGGTTTTTAGTTCTTAAGCAAAGTTTCTAATTTCATCAAGATCTTTATTTCACTTTAACTTTATGTTTTTTACGACGCTTATTTTGTTAATGAGGATAGGTAATGTTAGATGGAAGGGGCTTTGATAAGTTGCTAGAACTCTTTCGAGAGCTTCAGTTAGTTTAGTTTCCAGTTCGGTAACTTTATTTCGGAAGATAGCCTTTCCCCAGACACTTGGTGAGAGTAGTTTTATTTTTTTGACTGTTTAATGGCATTAAAAAGGTTGTAATAATATTACGTAATCATAATAGTAATCTACTAAAATTAATTTTTACTCCTCATTACATTAATTAAGCTTCCATAATACTAAATAAAATTAGCTAGTTAGAAAAATTTAACAAAAACCGGGTTATTTTATTTGTAGTAATAATTACAATAATTTAAAGTAAAGATGCTTTTTAGTTACGTTTTTAGATTTATTTAGTGAATAAAAGGTTCAATTATAAAATTCCTCCTGACGAATGTGTGATTAAATAGATTAGACTATAAAAATAATTAAGTTGTTAGACGGGGCTACTGCTGTTGGAATCAATAGAATAAGTGGATATTTGATTATATCTGACCTGGTACCGGGCGGAAGTTCTAGGATAGTAGGTAGGGCGATTATCCGGAACTACGTTTTGGAAATGAGGTTATCTTGTTAGGCGGCGCGGGCTTTTTATAATACTAGCGACCACCCGGATTTTTAGGAACCGGTCTTCTCAATTAAGGAGGCCCTATTTTGGCTTAGGGATTTGGAATTAACGAGGAGAATGTAGACTATCCTTCACCAGATAACTTTGGACGTTTAGTATACTATCTACGCTAGGGATTATGCGACCCAGATTAGGTTTACTGATTGATTTAATAAGATTACGAGTCGGGTTTAGTTTTTCCTTAGAAAATAAAGGTCGGATCCGGAAAACACTGTGGTTGATCGCTATCGTCTGATCATGAACTCTTAGAGAGAGGTAGGAGATCTCGAAAACCCTGATAGAAGAAGAAGGGTGGAGTTCCTTCTTTATATTGATATTAGCTATAACCGGGGGGACAATTTTTTTGAGATTATTATACCTGTTAAAAAATTTATTTGTATATTTTTTGGATAAATAAGATCGCTACTGACGACTACGGCGGCTCGAAGTAGGGGAGAGAGCGTATAACTATGAATAAAGCATTTGAAAATCTGGCCGCCGCTATGGACCTGCTAGAATTTGAGTTGGATCCTAAAATCCCTTTAGATTTTATAGTTGATGATATAAAATTTAGGATTGTCTATAATTCTGAACCAGACATTTTTAGGCCTGCGCCGAGGTAACGGAACTGTTAGGAAAAGGTGACCCAGCCCACGTTCGTCTCATCCAGATCCTGGTGGAAGCGGATTTTAATCGGAGCGGTACGGACGGCTCAGTTTTTTATCTAAATCCGGGGGGGGATGAATTCTGATTGAGTAATCTTAATTTTTTTGCCTCTCAAAAATATTAAGTTCTTTCTTGACGAATTGGATAGGATGATCCTTTTAGTCGGGGAATAGCGAAAAAAGATGTCGCTGAAACCAGTCCTTTCCCAAGCTTATTATCTGGAACTTTAGGAAAAGGAGAGTTATAACACACTGTGGTTTAGTAGAAAAATGCTTTGGTCTCTTGGTGAAAACGTAGGGTAGTCGTCCGTTGGACTGAATTTGTTTGGTTCAGGTATTAAAAGTATTTAAGGATTCTAGTTCGGATTCAACTATAAAAGGAGGAAGGTGACTACTTTTTTATCCAGATTTTTCCCGGTGACCAAAATAAACCACTTATTCCCGAAGAAGTTTTAGAGGATGCGTTTCGCGCCAACTTTGAATAGTTCAGCCTGTCGGGAGAGATCCTAGACTGGCTTTAAAGATAATTTTTCTCCTTTGTTTGTTGCCTTGATTTCTCTTCTCTATAAGAGTGAGGAAGGTGGGGTCGTCCTGAATAATTTTCTTTCTACCCAGTTTTTTGGGTATTGCGGCCGCTTCGTTAAGCCTATGCGGTGAAGATACTCCCTAAGAGTGGAGATGGAAATTGGAGCTGGTCAGAAGCTGCTTGATCAGAGCAACTTTGGCTAAGTCGCCTTTTATTTTAAGTTTGCCGGTCATAAAAGCCACCATCGGGTTCAGGGTTTTTTCAAAAATAGCAATGGCGACTTCGCTAGAGGTTGTTACTGTAAGATCAGTTTCCTCTGCTAGCCCCACCGCTGCTAAACTGATTCGTCCGCCCGTCGCTCGTACTATCCATATGGCTGGATCCGGGCCGGTGAGTTCAACCAGAGCAGTGGCAACTACGCTTTGGTCGATAGCGACTTCGAGAGTTAGTTGTTGCAGGATTTTGAATAAGTCGTCGGTTTTGAGCATAGTCGCCCTTCCATTTTTTTTAAATTTAGTTTATATTAATATATATTAAAAAGAGTTGAAAAACCCTGAAATCAGGAGTTATAATTGACAAAATCCTCATCTTATTCCAATATAACTTTAGCACAAACTGGGTCAGAAGGACAATACCAAGAAAGCCAACACCCAAAATTACGCTGCCAGGCTTGTTCTTTTATAACTTCGCTGCCGGCTATTCACTGCTCATATTGCGGGGTCAACTTGCGCACCGGTTTTGTTTCGCTTGGCGAAATTAGTGCTTATGAAGCGGGGCTGGGTCGAAAAATATTTGTGGGTAGTCTGGCTTTTATACTTATTCTGGGGTTAGCCGTTCTGTTTTTTTTATTCCAGGGGGCTAAACCGCCTCCGGCCGCGGTACGGGCTATTCCGATAACGCCAAAAAATGATATAGAAGGCGCATTGGATACTATGCAAAGCTTGTCAGAGTAGCTTGTCTTGGGTTTGTGGTTTAATAAGATTATGAACCGATTAGGCCTATAGTTGGCTAGACGGAAAAGCGGGCGGATTTGGCGGGGAATAATTTGAGTAATAACTAATAGTCTGAAGATATTTGTCTGAAAGACGGAGAGAATGATTCAGAGATAACGTTATGGTAGGTTATCTAATTTCTGAGCCAGGTAATTTTTTTTGCGCCCTAAATTATAGTAATTGGCTTATAATTTTATAGTTTCTCCTACCAACTCTCACTTGTTTTAATTGCGGCGTAATTTTGTGAACGGGCTATAAAACTCTGTTTCCGAAATAGAATTGGCTTGAGTATGTGGTCTTAGGCTTAAAAATATTTATTTTAATTCTGGTGGCTATATTTTTACTTTGTTATGTCCTTTGGTACCATGATTATTTAAAATAAAAATATCGGGTCGCTCTTCTTTTTGCGGAGAGGTTGGCTAAAGATAAAAGAAAATATATTGCGGTTACTTCAGAAGCCTTTAAATCGTTAATTGAAGAGGGCCTCTTTTTTTTGTTAGACTATATTTATTTTTATAAAGCCAAAACTTTGAATAAAGATTATTAGGGGTGTTTTTAAGATCGCATCCTCAGAATTGAAGAGACCGCTGGGTTATATTTCGGGACAACCGCCGTTTACTAGAGGACTATGCTTGCTTAAAGGCAGTGAATCTTCAAAGAAGTTTTAAATTAAACTGGGGGTGAGATGAGCCCGAGTGATTAAACGGCTTTTCATGGTGAGTGGTTTAATTTTAGCCTGGACTTTGAGTGGCTGTATGCTCTTGAATCTATCCAGGGAGGCCTCGCCTTTGGAAAAACCACATTTTCGAATTACTGCTGCTAAGGCTTCTGCCGTTAGTCTTCCTTTGGGTTTGGCTGAACCAAAGATTCCTGTTGAATTAGTAGCCAGGGCTAGATTGACAGCCAAGAGCACTGCCTCTATGGATGAAGAGGGGGGGGCGTACACTTATACTCTCGACTGCCAGTGTCCGGGCGACCCGTTACTGGCCGAAAAATTCAGTCGGGTCAGTCGTTTAGCTTTGATGCGGGAAAGTGTTGCGAGCCGGGTTACCCTTGAACAACGGTTAGCAATTTCCTTGATTGAAGGTGAGGGTTTGTTGCGGGGCCAGGGTTATTATGATGGTCAGGTTACCGGCCGCTTGGAGGAAATTGGGCCTAGGAAAATTAAAGTTATTGTGATTTTTATTCCTGGCCCTCGCTATCGGGTCGGGTCAACTTTAGTTAGAATCACGAGCGTCGGGACTCTATCCGAAGATAGCGATTCGCCGCCTCGCTCCCTAGCCGAGGTGGGATTGGAGGGTGGAGCACCGGCGGTGGCCGATGATGTTTTAGCTGCGGTAAGTCGTCTAGAGTCGACCTGGCATAACCGGGGCTACCCCCAGGCTCGTATTGAAAGTAGTCGGTTTGTCATGGATAGGCTCAGGAAAGAGCTGGAAGTTGAAATAAACCTGAATTCCGGCTCTTTTGTCCGAATGGGGCCAGTTTTGGTGGACCAGACCGCATCTGTGGATCAGAGCTATCTGGATGCCCTGAAAACCTGGCGGGAAGGCCAGCCCTGGAATCAGGTACTTCTAGAAACATATCTTGAGGCCTTAAGACGGACAGGTTTGTTTCAATTCGTGGAAAACGATTCTTCCTTAGCTGAGGTGGAAGACGAGCTCAGACCAGTGCGCCTTAAACTGGCCAAAGTTGCCGAACGAACCGTGGGTGGACAGGTTAGCTTCGATACCGACTTTGGTCTGGGCCTTAGCGGTTATTGGGAGCATCGCAATCTAACTGGCCATGGTGATCATTTACGTCTGGAACTACCTGTCTGGCTTGATTTGCAGGAATTAATCGCTACCTATCGTTATCCCTTCTTGTTTCGTCCGGATCAAGATTTTATTACTGCAGGTGGCTTAATCCATCAAGATACGGATGCTTATAAACTTTGGTCCTGGTCTTTTCGCGGTGGTTTGGAGCGGCGCTTATCATGCTGGTGGCGGGTTAGCTTGATGGGTCTCGTGGAAGGTGGTTCCTTGGAAGACCCGGATAAACCCAGTACCGACTTTCTTATGTTTGGTTTGCCGCTTGCGGCTACTTACGACAACACTAAAAATTTTTTCGATCCCGTCTCAGGGACGCGTCTCATTCTGACGGCTGCCCCGTATACGGGATACTTTCATAGTGATTTCAATGTGATGCGAACTCGCTTGGAAGCTCAGGGTTTTGTGCCCCTTTCTTCCGAACATCTGATTCTAGCCCTGCGGGGGGTCTGGGGTGGAGTCTGGGGGGCTAAGGATAGCCAGGAGATTCCTAGTTCCCTGCGTTTTTACAGCGGTGGCGGCGGTTCCGTGCGGGGTTACGATTATAAATCGGTGGGGCCACGCAATAACAAAAATGATCCTTTGGGCGGGGTTGCTCAGGTGGAGATGGGGGCCGAAATTCGGGCGCGCTTTACTGAAACCTTTGGTGCAGTGGCTTTTCTTGACGGCGGTATGGTTTACAAAAATGTTTCTGGCGCTTTATTTAAAGACCTTTTATGGGGGGCTGGCTTAGGGTTCCGTTATTATACTCCCGTCGGTCCCGCTCGTCTTGATCTGGCTTTTCCCCTTGACCTCCGCCCAGGCGATGCCGCCTGGCAGCTTTATCTTAGTTTGGGTCAGTCTTTCTAATGTCTGGAAGGGGTAGGGGCCTATTTAAAAATATCCTTCAGCTTACAGCTAAGGGGCTTTTGCTTATTTTAACCGTCACTGCTGGTCTTTTAGTTTGGTTGAGAACAGAGGCTGGTGCGAAATTTATTTTTGATCGCCTGACCGCGCTAGAGATTGCTGAAGGTTGGCGGCTGACGGCCTCGGCTGTGGAGGGACCCTTCCCTGGCCGCTTGCGGCTGCGTGAGGTCGTTTTAGCTAATACTGAAGGCCCGCTTATCCGGGTGGAAAAGTTAGAACTTGAACTAGATATTCTCGCTCTTGGTCGAGGCCTGGTCCATATTCCCTATTTACGAATTACGGGTCCAGAATTACTTCGCTTTCCCGTTTTAACAGCAGCCTCAACCGATTTAGCGGTTCCTTTGGTTTGGCCGGTTGAATTTCTGGCCGACGAAGTGATCTTGACTGGTGGCCTGGTTCGGGCTGAAGCCTTTACTTCTTTAGGGCTAGCTGTTCCGGATCTGACTCTGGAAACAACTGGAACTGTGCGCTTGGTTGGTCAGCGTTCTCTGCTTGATCTAAGTCTCCGCTTAGCCGAGGTCGGAAGTGGGGAAGCCTTAAATTTGCAGGCCGCCGTAAAACTAGAATCGGGTTGGCAGCGGGTAGATAAATTAGAATTAACTGCTTCCGGCCTTCATCTCAATGGCTTCGGAGAGTACCGGGGAGCCAAAGATCTAACGGCCGAGGCCGAACTTAAAGTGAACGGTGTTTCCCCCTGGGTTAAGACGGCTCTGGCTTTGGCCAAGCTGAATCCGCTTGATTTCAGTGGTGAAGTTGACGTTCACATTAAGGCTGGGGGGTGCCTAGACAAGTTAGCGCTCACTATTGAGGCTACTAGTTCAGAAATAAGTACCTCTCAAGGCCAACTGACTGGTTTAGCTTTGTTGGGAACAGCTTCCAGGGCTTTGACGGTTCCAAAAGAAGACGGAGAAGAAACTGCTAGTTGGTCGGGGCGGCTTGATTTTAGTGTGGCTCAAAGTCCCGGAGGCCCCCTGACCTTCGGAAGCGGCTGGGGGATTGCTTGGAATAAATCCGGGGGGCTAAGCTTGGTCGTGAGCGATTTGGCTGGGGAACTAGCTGGCCTGACCCTGTCCGGCCGCTTGACAGCTGAAATAAGTGAGACTATTCGGTATCTGGAAGGTGGCTTGACTGCTGACCTCACTACCTGGGATAAATTAGCCGCTTTGACTGGTTGGAATTTGGCTGGGGGGGCGGCTCGGCTGCGTCTGGAACTGAGTGTTCCTGAAGGTCGTCAGGCGGCTCTGGTTGGGCTAGATCTAGCTAGCCTAAAGACTGGAGGAAGCCAGTCCAACCCGTTTTTATCACTGGCCCAGAGCAGCCTCAATTTTTCGGCTAGCGATCTTTTTGGGGCGCCCAACTTGGAACTTAATTTGGCTCTGGGGCCGGGCTTGGTCCAGGGGGTGGCCTTTGCCGGCGGGCATCTTAAAGCTGAGAGTCGCGTTGGTGCGGGGGAAGGCCGTCTTAGATTAGACCGGGTATCTTTACCCGGAACCGGTCTCGGTGGCACGGTTAAGGATTTTTTGGAAGCGGTTGGGAAGATTAATTTTAATTTAGCCACAGCCGAAGTGAACGAACTAGGACTCATGGTGGGTGGTTCTGGCCTGAAATTGACTAAACCTCTAAAATTGTTCTGGGGTGACCAGTTGAAATCTGGTCCTTTGGAGTTTAAACTTTTTCCGGCCGGAACTTTAGTG
This sequence comes from Candidatus Adiutrix intracellularis, assembly GCA_001577715.1. GTDB lineage: Bacteria > Desulfobacterota > Desulfarculia > Adiutricales > Adiutricaceae > Adiutrix > Adiutrix intracellularis. The sequence goes on from LQAA01000026.1 coordinate 16,827, forward strand.
GCTAGCGTCGATTTTCCCGCCGGGCGGCTTAAGGCTACGACTGAAATAAAAGCTTTACCGTATAGTTTTTTTAAACCGTTCTTGGGGTCGAACTTCCCCGAAGGTCTCTTGCATAGACTAGTGATTAATTTGAATCAGTCTAATACCGGCTATGCTGGAGACTTTACCCTTAAAACTATCGTGGCCTCCAGGCAGTTGGGTCAACTCAAGCCGGAATTAAATTTAACTGGCCGTCTGGAAGGGAGTACGGCTCCGCTTCTAACCATAACTGGAAATATCTCCGGTGGCTCTGATTGGCCGGCGGAAGGCACGGTAACGGTCGGGTGGCCTTTAAGCTTTAGTTCAGGCGGATCTTTTCCCTGGGTTAACTTCGCTGCCCCTCTTTCGGCCCGGTTCCATTTCATCGGTCCGGTCGCCCCCCTGTGGCGTCTAGCCGGGTTAGCTGATCGTTCTTTTAAGGGCGAGGCCAGGGTTGAATTAGCGCTGGACGGGCCCTTATCTAGGCTTCAGCCGCAGGGTGATATATATTTAGCCGGCGGCTGCTATGAGGATAATATTTTAGGCTTACTCTTTACCGATATTATGTTGGAAGCTCACATTTCACCTGGTACCCCGGTCACGGCCATCGTTTCGGCTCGGGACGGGCAGGAGGGCCGCCTGATTGTTAACGCCGAAATGAGCAGCCTGAAAAATGGTTTTCTTAAGGCGAGCGGGGGGTTAAGTGCTTTTAATCTTTTGCATCGCGACGATTTGAGCTTAAGGCTTAGTGGTCGCTTGACCGCTGAAGGGCCCTTGGATCGCTTATCCATAGGTTCCGACCTTACCGTTGATGAAGGCGAATTGAATCTGGAAATCGCCCTGGCTGGTGCTTCTATTCCTACTTTAAATCTCAGTGACCCGAATGAACAGGCGGCTATACCGGTCGAAGGTCAACAAACTCGGTTGGCTTTGAAATTAAATGTGCCTGGCCAGTTTTTTATTCGCGGTTATGGTCTTGACAGTGAATGGCGTGGTGATCTAACCATCGGTGGCTCCAGTCGCAGTCCCTCCCTGATCGGTGTGCTCCGGCCGGTTCGCGGTTATTACGAAACTCCGATTTTTTCTTCTAAACAGTTTGTTTTTAGTAAAGGCGAAATAACTTTCAGTGGCGGGGTTATTCCTAATTTGAATTTGGAATTAACTAATCAGGGTCCTAACATCATCGCTGTCATTCGGGCGGTCGGACCGGCCAGAAGTCCGGACATAAAGCTGGAGAGCCGCCCACCTTTACCACAAGAAGAGGTTCTGGCTCAGGTGCTTTTCGGTAAAAATGCGACCTCTCTCAGTCGCTTTGAGGCCGTGCAGTTAGCTGGTGCTTTGAAAGAATTAACTGGTTTCGGGGGTAAGACTTTGCTGAGCTCATTAACCGCCGTCTGCGGTGCTTTTGGGTTAGATTTTTTGCACTTAGGTAGCTCAGTTAGTTTTAACGAGCGTCGCACTTCGGATCAGACCGGTTCTTTAGCTCATGATCAGAGCGCTCGCCAAGGCGGGGTAGATCAAAACGAGGCCGACGTCTCGTTGAAAGCCGGTAAATATTTACGCGATAATGTTTATATAGGGGTAGAGCAGGGGATTTCCGGCGGGCCCGCTGTGCGCATGGAAGTTGAATTAGCTCCCAGCGTTTCCCTAGAGGCTAGTACTTCTTCGGAATCCAGCCGGGTTGGCTTAGGCTGGAAGAAAGATTATTGATTAATATATTTGACGGCGTTCGCCAGAAGAAGACAGGCCCAGAAGTTCACGATATTTGGCTACGGTGCGGCGGGCTATGTCGATGTTGGAGTCGTGTAGAATTTTAACTATCCGTTGATCGCTCAGGGGTGTCTTAGGGTCTTCGGCGTCGATAATTTGGCGGATGTGGTTCTTGACGCTTTCAGAGGCCAGGGCTTCACCTTGAAAACGGTTGACGGGACTATCGAAAAAATATTTTAGTTCAAAGAGCCCCTGGGGAGTGTAGACATATGTATTAGTGGTGACCCGGCTAATGGTGGATTCATGAAAGCCCAGTTCTTTGGCGATATCTTTTAAGATTAGGGGTTTTAGGTGAGTGACGCCGTTGTCTAGGAAGTCGCGTTGGACTCTGAAAATAGCTTCGGTCACGCGATAGATGGTGCGTTGGCGTTGGTGAATGCTACGAATTAGAAAGGCTGCTCCTCGCAGTTTTTCGTTAAGATATTTTTTAATTTCGCCCTCCGCCTCTTTATTAGTGAGTAGACGGCGGTATTTGCGTGATATTTTTAATTTGGGCAGCCCGTCTTCGTTTAAGCTGATTACATAGGTATCGCCAATTTTGTTAATATAAACGTCGGGGATGACATATATGGAATCAGTGTTTTTATAAGGACGCCCCGGTCTCGGTTCCAGGGTCCGGATGGTCTTAATGGCTAGAGCCACGTCCTCGCGGGTGATTTGTAGAGTTCGGCAGAGAGCGGGTATATCTTTTTTCCCCACTAGAGCTAGATGGTGGCGACAGATATTGGCGGCGAGGCTGTCGCTAAGCTCTAGCCGATCGAGCTGGATTAAAAGGCACTCGGTTAGGTTACGGGCAGCGATACCCGGAGGGTCTAGTTCCTGAATGCGGGCTAGAACGGCGGTCATTTCATCCAGAGTAAATTTGGTCGCCCCGGCCAGTTCCTCAAGGGTGGCTGCCAAATAACCATCATCGTTTAGGTTACCGATGATGGCGGAGCCTAGGATTAGGTCGCGTTCGTTTTGAGCTGCCAGGCGCCATTGCCAGCTTAAATGCTCAGAAAGGGAGGTCTTGGCGGCCATAAAACTTTCAAGTCTAGGTGTCTCTTCAGGGTTTTCATAGCTGCCGATATTGAGGTTGGTGGAGGGTGCGCTGGAATATTCACCTAGATAATTTTCCCAGTCGAATTCCTCACGGACTTTTTCTTCGCTGGAGCCGGCGGAGTTGGCGAATTCATTATCTTCCCGGTGTTCTGAATCAGGGGTGCGGTCGTATTTAGGGTCATTCAGGGAATTATTGGCGGCGGCCTCACCGCTGTCTGGTGGTGGAGCCAGTTCCAACATGGGGTTTTCTAGCATTTCTTGGTTTATTTCCTCAACTAACTCCAATTGTCCGAGCTGCAGAAGTCGAATAGCCTGCTTGAGCTGCGGGGTCATAACCATGACTTGAGCTTGTTTCTGGCTGAGTTTTAGTTGCAGGACCATTTAAAATAATCTCCGGTTAGCAAGAATAAAATCATAGGCTGAAGTCGCGTCCTAGGTAGATGCGGCGAACGGTTTCGTCTTTAGCTAATTCCTGAGGAAGTCCTTCTTTAAGAACGCGGCCGTCATTTATGATGTATGCCCGGTCGCAGACGCTTAAAGTTTCTCTGACGTTGTGGTCGGAGATGAGTATCCCTAGGCCGCGACTGCGCAAAAGCGTAATCAAGTTCTGAATGTCGTTAACGGCGATGGGGTCGATACCGGCAAAAGGTTCGTCAAAGAGTAAAAAGATAGGGGTTAGGGCCAGGGCGCGGGTTATTTCAAGGCGGCGGCGCTCGCCTCCAGACAGGGATAAGGCTTTATTTTTAGCTAGATGGCTGAGGTTGAGATCGGATAGAAGGTGGTTCAGGCGGGCTTGGCGTTCCTTCGCAGAGAGAGCTAAAGTTTCCAGAATAGCTCATTATATTATCTTCTACTGATAAACGACGGAAGACCGAAGGCTCCTGGGGGAGATAGGTTAATCCTAGGCGGGCCCGCTGGTGCATGGGGGCCTGAGTCAAATCGTGGTCGTTCAGAAGGACTGTACCCGCGT
>LQAA01000027.1 GCA_001577715.1 Candidatus Adiutrix intracellularis
GTAAAACGTGGTCGTTTTACCCGCCCCGTTGGGGCCTAGGAGGCCACATATTTCTCCTGCCGTTAGGGTTAAATTAACCTCGTTAACTACTTTGCGATGGCCGTAGGCCTTAACTAGGTCGGAACCAACTAGACGCCGGGGGCTAGATAGTTGGATGGAGGATTGGTCGTTCGCTGGGGTCATTTATTTTGTTTCTTGTTGTGAAAGATAGCCCTGACCTTTTGGTGTTTGTCGCTTTCCACCTGGCTACGCTTCGTATCTAGGAAATAGGTGATCTGATGTCCGGTGACGGAATTGTGTCCCTGCCAGACCCTGGCGTCGTCGGTGAGAATAATGCGGCGGGGTTCATTCTTAGCTAGATAGAGAGCGTGGTCGCTCACGGCTAAATGTTCTCCATCTACTATCTTAACATGGCCGAAGCCCTCTACTCGGTCGATTTCGCGGTTAGAGTTGTTTAGAGGCGAAGATTTCTCCATTTGGGGTAGAGTGGAATCAGTGTTATAAAAAACTTTCAAAAGGTCGCAGGTGATGGTCATGCTCCCTTGTCTAGCTACCACCGCGCCAATAAATTTTATTATTCCGTTGGCGTCGTCTGTTTCTAGGCGGTCGGAAGAAATAATAATGGAGTCGCGTGAATCGCTGGGTTTAAGCTGAGCTTTAGCTGGGTTAGTGACCGGGCTGAGGCTCCAGACCAGGACTAGAAGTAGAAAACCGATCGTTCTTGGTAAAAATCGAGTTAAAAGCCAGGGATTAATTTTAATTTTCACCGGTTCACCATCGGGGCTATTTAAAAACTAAAAGAAAAGGTGCGTTCGTCCTTCGACGGTTAAAAACTGATTATGGGTGTGGTAGATAAAGGCTCGACCTTCTAGCTCGGCTTCCGGGGTCGAATAGCAGAATTTTTTCTGGCCGATCAGGAGCCCTTCTTCGAATTTCAGGGTTAGGGCTTCAGAGATTAGAACTCCGCCTTTATTATTAGCTACCTGAACGTGGCCGGTTAGGTTGATGGTCTTGCGACCCTGTTCATAGAGACCGGCTTCAGCAGTTATGTCGTAAAGGTTCAGCCCGTTTGTTATTTGGGCCTTGATCTGTTCAAGATTGAAGGTGTCTTGGCGTTGATCATATAGGGCTGAAGTGGCGGTGATGGACATGCTTTGGTCTCCGGCTCCGATTTCGCTTAAAGTCAGGTTATTTAGACGCATGTTTATGTTGTCTGGGAGAAGGTCCTCCAAATCATCGAGCTGTGC
>LQAA01000028.1 GCA_001577715.1 Candidatus Adiutrix intracellularis
AGAGCGTGGCCCTCGGGGAAGGATTGCTGAATATTTGCAGCTAGGCGGGCGGCGGCGGGTTGCTGCGTAGATTCGGGATGGAGAAGGAGAATTTTCATGTTAAATCCTTATTGAAATTGATTCTAAATTACATTAAACTAAGGTCTTGTCTTTGTCAAGAATAAATTTAATTAGGGCCATCTGATTAGCGAGTGTCCTGATTAAATTTAAGCGTACAAAAATTTATCTCTAAGGAAGATTAGAGATATAACATGTAAAAATATTAAATAATTATGAGGTTAACTTTTAATTTTGTTTTGGCTAAGGTAAGTTAAAATAAATAGGTATGAATAAAGATATAGCTGAAATATTGAAAGAGGGTTTACCAATAGCTCGCCGCGCCTTAGAAATAGAGATGGTAGAGGACTTTATCGCTACGGTTGTTAACTGTTATAGTCAGATGACCGCGTCTGAGATTTTAGCGGAAACGGTGCGTGAGGCCGCCCGGCAGGTGGCGGAAGTCTTTCGTCTTTATTGTCCGCAGTCGATTCTGGCTGATTTATATGAAGTCTAGCGTAAACTCTGTGGTGAGGGGCGCCTAGAACTGGTTCTATAAGAACTAACCGTTAAGTACTTATGTTTTCATATTACTCGATGTGCCTATGCCGAAGTCTACCGGACTTTGGGTTTGGAGGAGTTTGGTTACGCCTTCAGCTGCTAGCGAGATGAATCGTTCGCCCGGGCTTTGCTTCCGGGTGTGACCTTAAAATAGTCTCCGACTATTATGGCTGGCTGTGAGGAATGTTAGTTTGAGTATATTTTGGAATCATCTAAAAAAATTATGTTTAAAGGGCTACTTTTTTTTCTGTCAGAAAGGACGACTTGGGTTTTGGCTTTGATCCTGGTCCCGGCCTTAGTTTTGTTTCTGGCTCTGGCTGAACATAGTTGATGACGTTAGGTTTTTTAGCTTCGCCCTTACCTTTAGTCGGCTACCGACCGCTGGTGGCATCCCTAGCCTTTACGCCGGTCTTCCCGGTTGAAGATTATCTGTTCTTTCTGCGTTTTGAACCGATCCTGCTAGAAGCTATCCGCGGTCAGGCCAGCTCGCGGCCCTTTAGCGAACTACCTGGCTGTGTCTATGAATCGATTATTGAAGTTGTTGCCCATCGGTACAAAGTTTCGCCGCTTTTGTTCAAAACTGTAATTAAGGCCGAATCAAGATACGACTTCATCGTCGTCTTCTTCACCTCCAAAGGAGCGGTGGACTTAATAAAGGTCATGCCAGCCACTAGACGCGCTTTGGATATAATTAATTTTAAGGACCCCACTATGAATATTGAAGTTGGGGTTAAATATCTGCGGAGATTGCTAATTCTTCATCATGATGATGAACGGCTGGCTATAACCGCTTATAATTACGGTCCAGAAGCCCTAAAATGATTTAATAACGAAACTTCCTTTTTTCTAAAATCATGGCTTATTTCTAATTAGTTATGGAATACTACGGCCGTAATCTAGATGGTTGTGGTAGGTGACACGTTTTATAATCTTTCCTGATTTTATTTCTGGACGGCAACTTTTTTGGAGTTGGGATGGTCTCTGTCTGAGGTTAGTGCGATTATTATAATGCTTTTATAAATTACGCTGCCTGCTAAGCAGACCTATAATTTCCGCCAAAATTTATACCAGGCCGATGTCCAATATATCGGTAAACTCCTTCTGGTTATTAGGCGGATTCGCATTAGTTGTTCCTTCATCGTACTTTGAACTTCTACTCGAGTAGAAGTTACGCCTATTTAACCGATCCTTAAAAAGTATTTTAAAATAGGTGTTAACTCAAGCATTGTGGTTTCTGTTGATGTAGAATATAGTCAAAAATTTCAAAAGTACTAGATGTAAATAAAGCTTTGCCTTCCATATCTATTTTATGAAGTTAAAAGTAGTGGCAGCTATAAGGACGTTGATCTTACCAGCCAAGGTTATTTTTAAGGAAAATTGAAAAAGTCAAAAAATTTATTGAGATGTTCGATAGTTGGTACTATTTTACAACGTTAGTTATTGCAGTTTCTATTTTTTATTTTTAGAGCCGCTGCTTTTTTTTATTTAATTCTACGAAATAAGGTTAATGTAATAGTCTTAAGGTAATTCTTGGATTTATTCACTTATTTACTCTTTTTGAGAGTCTTACAGAAAATAATTGTTCTAATAAATTTTTTATTTCTTTTTTTGGAGCTACGGTATAAGAAAGATTTGTAGACGGCACTATCTTCTAAAAGAAGAGACATTATTTCATTTACAATTTAGAAGCAGATTGGAAAGGTAATATCTTTTTCTTAATTAATGGTGCCAAATAGAACTTTTTTCTCAAACGCTTTCTCTTTATGCGATAAAATAGAAGCCTTGAAAACTTTTATCCATTCAATTCCAATATGTTAATGATAACGATCTAAATCAGTTGACGTGTAAGATGTGGCTCATTGAAAAATTACCTCTTCATAAAAATATTGAAAATAGGGAATTCATATCCATTCTTAAATAACTTAATCATCGCTCAAATCTTCAAGTCGTTTTATGGTCAACAATTCACAGATTAAATGAATATTTTTGGTTGTATGTTCCTAGATAGTATTTTTCCTACTAGTTGCGAGTAAGCACCTCTAGGATTAATTTGCTCCAGTAAATTCCTTTTAAACAAATATCTTACCCCGATTATAGTGATGTTATCTTCATATCTCTCGAAAATAGAGTATACTGACTAAATTTTAAGATAAATTCCGGACTGTGTAGTCGAAAGCAAACTGCAATTAATATGATTAATCAATTAAAAGTCAAGCAATTAATATGCATTAATTTTTGCCTAGATAACTATGGATACTGGACGAAACCGGCTGTTAATGTTGTATTTCTAGAATTAGGAAGCTGTAAATATAAATGCTTTATACACTTGGACTATCGTCTCAGTTATAGGTTTTTGCCAGAGGGTCATGCTTTAGGTTAGCCTTATTTAATTCTGCAGCTACCCGAATAATTGCTGGGGGAGGTACCCGATTTTTACGGTTCCTACTTTAAAATTCTGTCCTCTTGAAGCAGTCTAAAAATGACGGATATTAACTTTTTTTAGGTATTTTTTTTCCAAAATATCCGCCAGGTGCCGGACTAGATTACGACGGATTTCAAAATCAGCAGGTTGCCGGGGGGCGTAGTTAGCCTGATTGAGTTTAGAACCAACCATGAAGATCAAGAGATCGCTTTTTAGTAGAAAGGCAACTAATTGTCCAGCCGCATCTAGCCTTTCCATCTGGCCCGAATCTAGATATTCTAGAGTTCGAGTCAGAGTGAGAGAGCCTTCAGTGATCAGATCGACCCCGGGCATTTCTGCCGTGGGAGGTAGGTCGTCGCCTTTAGGATCAGAGCGCAGACTAAGAGTCTGCCCTAGTTCGCGGGCCAAAAGTTTAGCCGTTGTGCCGCCACAAATGGCCTTTTGGCCATCAAAGCGTTCGAAAATTTTAGCGTAGTAAGTATCCTGACTCTTGTCGCAAGGTGCCCCAGTAAAAATCATGGCCCGCCTAGGTGTGCGGAAATAAACGACGACGGCGGAGATGTCGTCTTTGGCCTGACCGTTATATTCCAGATTCTGGGCCCTTTGCACCAGATAGCGCGATAAATCGGCGCTAGCAATATTTTTTTGCCTTTTCAGAACTATTTGCAGTAGTTCGATTAGTCCGCTCCGCTTCAACTTCCCCTTGTATCGCCCCTCCTGCCCTAGTCCGGCTTGAGTTACTCCGTCGGAGCAGAAAATGAGGCGGTCGCCTAATTCTACCTGAAATTGGTAAACTTTGAGATGACGATTAGGAAAGGAACGGCTTCTAACTATGTTATAGCCAATGGATTTAGGTTCCGAACCCTGCATCCAGATAAAGTCGGGGTTGCCTTCTTCGATAATGCGGACATTACCGTCGTCATTGCATTCAAGGATGGAAAAAGTGGCGTAGCTCATTTTACGCACTTTACAGATCGGTAAAGAATTCATGACGATTTCCGCGGCTTTTTTAATGTTAAAATTTTCCTCGATGAAGCGCAGGAGCATTGTAGCCGTCATGCAGGCTAGTATGTTTGCCTTAACACCGCTGCCTAGACCGTCGGAGAGGACAGCGGTTATCCGGCCCTCTCTGCTTAGCCGCTTAGAAATGAAATAGTCGCCGAAAGCGTTCTGCCCATATTTTTTGACCTGAGTACAGTGTATGTCAATGAACACGGCTCAGATTTCCTTTTCTTCTTCTTCCTCTTTATCAGCATAGTCTTCAGCTATGGAATTGAGGATAATCTCGGTTTCAACCATGTGTTCACCAAGTAGACAGGCTATTTCCTGAACTATGGCTATGTTTTTGGAGATGACTTCGCGGGCTTTGCGGGCTATTTTTTCTCGGCCGTCCAAAGCTAGGGTGATGTCGGTTACCAATAGGCCGATAGTTTCGTCGCGGTTGCTACAGAAAATATAGATATCATAGAGGTGTTTTTTGATGAGGTAGTGTTCCTTATGAATATCTTCGCCCGTCCGCAAAACCGTTTTGCAAAGGTTGGTGAGTTCCAGATAATCTTGAATAGGCTCGCCTATGAGCTGATCCGGCCCCGAGATCAGGGTTTGGGTTTCGTTGTCGGTTACGAAGAGGCGGATAAAAGCCTCGTTGGCTTCCAAAATATGCAAATTTCGATCTAGCATGACCATGGCTGAAGGCATAGATTTGAACATGGCGGCCGTTTTACGTGTGGCGATGCGGCGCATGTAGGAAGTACACATGACTAGTTCAGTATTCCCGTCTAGTAAGGCGTGGGCCATTTCTCGGCAGCTGTGATAGCCGCAGCCGGAGCAATTCAGTTCATCTTCCTGGTTATATTTACCAAGGTTGTTCAAGGCCCGTTGAATTTCATCTAGAGAATAATGGGTATGCGTAAGATTGGCCGGTTGGTAGGTAACCGGTATAAAAAAATCTATCCGGTTTGGAGCCTCACTTCGATTCAGCATTTTAGCCCGGATTTTTGCCGCCATTAAAAAATCAGAGCGCCGGGAGGCCATAGCCGGGCCAGAGACGCAACCTCCTTCGCAGGCCAAGGCTTCGATAAAAATGGGGCAATCCAATCGGGTGGGGTCGAATTTATTCAAGGCCCGTATGAAAAGGTCTAGAGAAGATAGGTTTAGGAGTTGGATTTCTGGTTTGAGAGGGAGGCGTCGTAAAGTTTCGCTTTGGCCGCTATTTAAGGGATATAGCACGCCCTCATGGGCGCTTTCTGGGACGAAAGAGTAAGCGGTCGAAGAATTTAAAGCCGGAGCGGGGTCTTCTTCGCTGAGCCAAATCTTAAGTTCTTCAAAAGTTAGAGTGGCTGCTAGTAGATCGGGGTTACGGTCGGACTCATTTTTTTTGGCCGCGCAGGGGCCGATGAATACGACTTTGATATCGCCATAAATTTTTTTTAAAAACCCGGCATGAGTTAGGGCGGGTGAGGCTAGTGGTATGAGAGCGGGAATATATTCCGGCTTGTATAAACGGATATAGTCCACGATGACCGGACAGGCACTAGAAATATGCAGTTTCGGCCCGCTAGCATTTATAATTTCAGCGGTTTTAGTCGTAACCATTTCGGCCCCCAGAGCGGTTTCGCTGACTTCATTGAATCCGAGGGTCTTTAAGTAATAAACCATCTTCCATGTGCTGAACTCAAAAGACCCTCGCCAGCTGGGGGCCAAGGAAACTATGACCCGTCTAGGACTAGCTACGAGACTACGTACCCGCCCCAGGTCAGAGCGAATTTTTTTGGCTTGGCTCGGGCAGGTAGTGACGCAGCGACCGCAGGCTAGACAGCGGCTAGGGATGATAGTCGCCCGGTTATTTTGGACTCTAATGGCTTTAACTTCGCAGAAACGAATGCATTTATAGCAATCTTGGCACTCGTTGTTTCCCGTAAAAACTGGGTTGATTCGAGTCATAATATTTTCCTGGGCTGTTTTATTTTATTGTTTCGAGTTGCCTTCTAAAAGCGAAGATTTTTCTATATCGCACTTTTATCAGAATGCCGGCGGTCTTTTTTTATTTTCAGCTTATTCTTTAAAAAAGAATAGACGTTAATTCAGCGTTAACTTAAATTTCGCAGTTACAGTGTTGATTTTATTAATAGGTAAATTAATAATTTTTTTAGTTATCTTAATGGGTAATTTTTCTTACAGGGTCTTTAAGATAATATTTTTATATGTTTTTTTCTTTCTCTTTGCCCCCCCCCGTCTTCTTTTATTTCCGTTTTATTTTCTTTAGTGGCCTTATGCATTCTTGTTACTTCATCTCAGTAGATAAGTTTATTCGTCTTCGCTCAGTTTCATCAGGAGGTTAGCAACTTCTTCTATCTGCGAATTATCCTTTAAAATCACATCTGATTTCTCCTTTTAGATAGCTTTTAAAAAAATCAGTTAGTTCTAAAGGCCCGAATCATTATTTTTTTAGGATAATTTAGGTGGTTCTAGGAGAGTAACTTAATTATATCCGTAAAGGTAGAGTCAGCCCTAGAGTTATACAGGTGATAGATATTATAGTTGATCTCGGTTCTTTTCAGCTAATTGGAAATCGATAGTCAGTATAATTATAATCTTTTTTCAAGGAAAAGTACTCTTCATTCTTACTTATTTGCTCCGTGAGCAATCTAGCTAGGTAATACATAATTTATTCTGACGTTTTCCATGGGTCCAAAACCTGTGTTTCACTATGTATAATTTAGTCGAAGTGGGTATTTAGTTTTATATTCAATATACACTGTTTATCCAGCGGGGCTTCAGTTTATGAATGGGGATTAATAATAGTCAGGATCTTGTATTTGTCTTTCGGTAAATCGAGCATAGACTTCAAAAAAGAAGCCAGGACATCTATATTTTTTTGAATGCCAAAAATACGTTTAAAAAGCAGATCTGATTTCGGAGAAAGAATTAGTTTGTCTGAAGCGGGCGTTAGCTTAGTTATTTTCGATACACATTTTTTACTTTAAACATATTATATTATTGATTACTTTAACATATTTATAATAGTTAACTTTTTATAAAAAGTTTGAATTAGTATTAAGTATACCTATAAACAGTTGCATGTCTGGAGCCGAATTTCCCCTTTCCATAAAAAACAACACGGCTGGGTATAGGTTAAATAAAAAATCATCAGAGAATAAGGTTGCAGCTTTGTAACTGTTTCCAGTGTCTGGCCGCTATATTTATATTAAGGTCATAAAAGCACTTAGGGGTGTTTAGTGGTGTATTTACGCTTTTATCTTAGTATAGTCTTTATTTCCTAGCTAAATATTGATGGTCTCCGTTTTTTCTAATTTTAGTTTTGATCTTGGCCACTGTTCTTACTTTTAGCTGGTTCGTTTTATTGACCGATTAATATAAAGCTTTGGGTAAGTATGTTTAGGGGCTAGCCTTTAACTCTAATATTATCTTCTGGAGGGAAGCCGATTATTGGGATTTCAACATCTAGGTTAATAAGAAATAGTTCTATATTATTTTTCCCGGCCTGCTCCTTTTAGTCTGGGAAAATAATTTGCGTATTTTGACGGTCATTTTATTTTTATTGATAGCCTCTTTTATCCTTAGCATGCACTATTTTTAGTGCAATCCAAGATTTAACTTTTATGCACCCTTCACTTACTTTTGGGAACTTTTGGCCGGGGTGCTTCTTTCCTTGGTGTTGGCTCGGTAAAATAGCGCCGGTTTAGCGGCCATTAAGTTTAGAGTGGAACCTATTTTAATTCTTTCTTTATCTAGTTTTATTCATCTTGTTTTTGAAGAAGTAGATGATAACCTCTGCCTTAAATCAACCTTGTCGAAACTATTTTTCTGGTTGGGCTTTATACTGTTGCTGGTAACCATATTCACCGATAGTAGGTTAATTTTTCGGGGTGAAAAATCGTTTAACTAGTTCTGGATGTAATCTTTTTTATTCCTGTTGGCCCAGTGACCTGTATAAAACAAAAGGGCTTTCCCCATAAACTTGCTGGGGCATTAGTTCTATTAGCTATCTTTTCTATTTTTGTACTGACCCCTGCTTTTATATATTTATATTTTATAAGGTTCGGAAAACGAAATTTGGTTCTAGCGTTTTATCTGCATCAGAGCACCCCGCTGAGCGGGGTGCTCTGATTATCTCTATAAGAGATTGATATGGCAGCTTCTGAGGGTACGCTAAATAGTTTGCTAAGTGCACCTATTTACAGGCTTACCTCTAAAGAGACTATTCTTTTTTGTCTTTGTTTATCGACTCGCCCATAAACTGGTCAATGTATTTCTTCAATGTTAGTTAGTCAGCCGTCAGATTTTCCCGTAATTAACTCCTGATGTATTTTATTATCCTTTTTTGTATTCTTACCTACCGTATCTACATAAGACTCATAATACTAGAAATATCTGTTACTATATTTGTATTTTAGGGTGGTATACCTATTAAATATTACCAATGAACTTTTATTCTCCAGATAACCTATTGCCTCCTATACACTGTACGTTGGTGGTATCCTTACAAACATGTGGACATAATAAGAACAGCACTTAATCTTTATTAGTTTTATTTTTTTTCATACAATCCACATAATATTTGATCCGCATCGATTTTAAGCTTCCTAATAATATTTGATCCGCATCGATTTTAAACTTCCTATAGATCCTTCGCCTACAGTACTTCGGCGTAAGTATTATGTGATATTTACATTTCCATCTTATATGTACCAAGTTATTATTATCCATTCGATTAATCTTCTTATATTTTCTTGATGCGGTTAGTAACTCTTTACCATTTAACATTCAGAGGTTTCTTTAGCTTAGAGCTAAAATTAAAGAACCTCTAACACCAGCATAGCTGGTGGATTTTTTTAAATTTAAACGCATAATAAACGCATATAAAAAGCTTTGCAAGATATGGGAACCCCCATGATAGATTTAGTTTGTAATATACTCTGTAGTGTAATGAGGCCAGTATTAGTGACAGTGTAACTGTTAACGAGACGTGTTTTTTTTTGCAGGTGAAGGGTTACAAATTAAGTAATGAAAGATGTCTCTGCTTTGTATAGAAAGAGTTAATAGCTTGGCGTAAAAATTGGAAGAGAGAGTACTTTCTCATGGTTTAAGTGGTAGTATTCGTCTAGATCCGCTCTGATTAGTTACGTAATGAAATAAGCCAGACAGAATTAAGCCTGGATTGAGCAATCCTTCAAATATTTGTGTAGGTTGAATAGTAATCATAGCCGAGTAATCTGGTAAAATATTTCCCCAAAACGTATTGGAGAACTTCTGACGATTTATTAGCTAATCTTCTGAATATCGTGAAAGAAGCGACCCGAAAAACTTAAACCTAAAAATGAGGATAATTTTTTATATCTGGTTTTATTTATATTTACGAAGGTTATTCGGGCAGAGCACCTAAGGCTTTTTCTTAAGGAACTTTCAAAATAATGAAGACTTTTTAAGGCGAAGGCTATTTTAATCCTTCGACTATAAAAGACTGTAAAGATAAGTGCGAGGTAGTAGTCGTGCCTTTTAAAAAAGTCAACCAGGCGGTTAAGACTAGGCCTATAATCCTAGTGCTAATGACTTCAGATGGTATCTAACCAAGATAAATCTCTCCATAAGGTTTATAAAAATAGTTGATCTACGATATTCGGTAAGCTGTCGGAGTTAATATCCAATGTAAGTTGTTGTTGTATGTTGTTTTCATCTAGGTTGCTAATTAATTCCTTAGAGCAATTACATAGTTTTATCTTTGGGGTAAAGGTTCTAATTTTATTGAATTATTCAGGGATAAAAGGCTTATGGAAATGGGGCTTATGTCTTAGTTACATTTCGACTTTACGCTTTTTGTCGTGTTTCTCTATTCTATAAGAGAGTATTTTCTACTCGTAACGGAGTATTTTCGTCGCGTAAAAGTTTAAGCTCACAATCCAGTTCATCCGTACGTTGGAGAGCTTGAAATATAGTATCTTGCGATTTGCTTAATTCTCTGAATACAAAATAGAGCATGCTTTTATGTCGGTGTATAATTATAACTCACTTGATAATTACTGTGAACGGTTATACGCCAGCTATACGTTAAGCGACTATTAGGGAATTACCGAACGAAATGTAGTTCTGAAAGTTAATACTTGGGGAGTAAGCTATGATCATAAATAGTAAGATAACAGTAGAAAAGTAGCTATAAAAAAAATAATAATTTAATCTTTAAAAAACATTTTAAAATAGGCACTAACTTAAGCGTTATGGTTTCTATTGATATAAAACGTGGTTAAAAATATTAAAATCACTAGATCTAAATAAAGTTTTGCCTTTTTCATAGTCCTTTTAGGAAAGTTCAAAATATTCAAAAATATAAATTAAGATATCCGATACCTGGTTCTATTAAATTACATCGGGTTGGTACTTTTTTTATTTTTCAAGCGTACTAATTTTTTGATCTTGATTCTCTTATGTTAATATTTAGATTCTTTCCGTTATTTTTGTAATCTTTGGTATTTTAAAACTTTTAATTGCGGTTTATGTTAAGAGAGATCATAACGTTTGAGTTAATGCCTATTATTGAAGCCGTAGTTAGAGCAGATAGTAGAAGGGATGAAGCGGTAGAGTGATAGTGAGGTCAGCAAGGTAATTTCAGTTGTCGAAGATAGTTATAGATAAGGTGGGCCAGGCTCTCATAATCGTCCAGTCTTAGAACAGTTAGATCGGGTCGGATCAAGTCGGCGTCGGTGCAAAGAGCTAAAAGAGTATTGGGATGGCTTAGGATTTCTGACGAAATGGCTTGGCGAACAATTTCAATTTTAGGATAGGGCGAATTTTTTCCTCCTTCCAATAAAACGAGGTCAAACCCGGATAAAAAAGGTAAAAATTCTTCCAGAGTCGGGCCTATTTTTTCCACGGTCAACAAAAAGCGATAAGGTGAATATATGGCCGCAGCCTTAGCCCCGGCCGCCCGTAATCGGAAGCTATCGGTACCCGGAACGTCCGGGACAAAATCATGGCCGTCATGTTTGATTACTGCCACCTTCAGGCCCAAAGCCTTTAAGAGGGGAATAATTTTAATTAGAAGGGTAGTCTTCCCGGAATTTTTTACCCCGCTGATAGCAATGACTTCAGGTAGTTTAGCTAGCTTTATTTTACTGATATTATATCCACCTTTTCCTATTTTCATTTCAAAAATTTGAGGATATCTTAATTTTAGCACCAATCCTCAATAGAGATATCATTTTTTAGGTGGCCTGTTTTATTTTTTAATTTGTAGCTAAAAAACCCGCTCATTTAGCTGAGATCAGGCTAGTAGCGCGTTCAAGGCTCTATCTAGACATTAATATTGACTCCGGCTAGCATCATGTATAATTAAGGCAAAATCAAAAGAGTAAGTACGGCCGCTATTAATAATCCAATAATTTGCTGATAAGGGCCATCGTTATTGAACTTTAAAAGGAATTTGAATAATCAAGATAACCGAAGTATGAATAATTATTTTGCTTAACGATAGTATGCCAAGCTGCGCCATAAAACTCGGAGGCTGATAAAAAATACTCACTTTGATTAAACTTAAAGAGGCGGTGACCAACGATAGAAGAACTAGAGAAAGCTAATTAAGCTAAAATATCAATATAGTTAAAATGTAAATCATCATAAAAGGTAGTAGCTGGAAAATATAAACTGTAGAGATATTACTCTATTCTAAGTTTTATCCAACTTAATACTATAACTAAAAGGCAATCTGGCTCTTAGGACTTTGGGCGGGCAATAATTTTTTTGTGTTATATGAATGTTTGTGCCTTCAGACATACTGAAGACAATGTAAACGGGTTAGTTGGCCTGATATAATTCGGTTATCGCCTGTTTGCTTATAATCGTATATAAATATAGGAAAAACTCCTATCGATTTAGGCCTAAAGCCCGCAATTTATTTTAATTTATTTCAAGGTGTAAATACTTGGGCTTTTTATACCAATTCAAATAGATGTTGAACACTATTTTTTTGGGCCTTATAATATTCGTTATTTCTAAAGCAGGTTTCATAATCTTTTCAAGGCTATAGTATAATTAAATAGTTATTTAGTAGTTTGGTTTAAATAAGTTTAAGGGTGGAGAATATGTCTAGAAAATAACCAGCTAAAAATTCGAAGAGTATTTTTCTAGTCCTCTCTAGTTTTAGTCACAAATTAAATATAGTTGTTGCGGGGTAAAATTGGTTCCATGGTTTGGGTAAAGCGCGAGGTGTTTTTGGCTATGAAATAAATGTAAATTTAGAAGTTATTTTCTTTGGCTAATATTACGGAAAACTGTTCGATCATGGGTTGGCTAACTTTTAGGGATGCTTTTTTCGGTAGGGTCATTTCAATAATTATTTCAGGCGAGGGTGGAAGATGGGGAAAATCGCGGTTAATAAAAATTAAAAGCTCTAGTGATAAATAAAAAGTCAGGTTGGTGGTAAGAATCACTATCTTATGGTGTCTTAAACATTTAACCAGGAGCTTTTTAATTTTTAGGTAAAAATAGTTCTATCGAGGATCAGCTGGCTTTCTTCACTGGTCTTTTATCAAATAAGCCCTAGCTAGAGGAGCAACGGTGACGGCTACTAGCTAGAAAAAAAGAAGGGCTATGCTGCCTATTGGGAAAATAGAGAGGGTAAATTCGACGGTCAGATTCTTTAAAAATATATGGGGATAAAGCCGGCATAAGAAATTAGGATATCAGTGAGTATGGGTATGGCTGTGATCTCGTAAGCCGCATTAATTAATAAATTTAGGGCCAGGAAGAGAGAATCTAAGAATCCTTTGTGAAGATTGATGTTAGACAGACATAAAAAGGGTGGTGGTCAGAACCATTGAGGTGTAGAGGACTATCCCAGCGCTGGTTTTTAAACATATAAAATAATTAAAACTGCGTCATATAGCGAAGAAATAAGAATCGTAATAGCTTTCCCTATAACTTTGGGTTGATCGAAAATTTGGTAAATATCCATTTCCGTCGGAAGTCTCGGGCGAATTTTATCCAAAACATGATTAAGTTTCCAGCTTAATTTTATTATATTATTGTCCGCTTCTATATTAACGGCCAGGCTGATAAATTTTCGGCCCTGCCAAAATATCTTACTCTGTTTGGGTTCAGCATACCCTTGGATCATTATGGCTAAATTTTTCAGACGGAAAAGCTGGTCGTCGATTGATAATAGTACACCGTGTAGGTTAGTTAATCTTTAAATTTGTCTGACAGCTTCAATTGGATGTTGTCCAGGTATTCGCTATACTAACCGGGGACAGCTCCTTTAGCCGCTGGGAGGGACTATGAACTAGACTGGTAAAATATCAACTTTAGATAGGTACGAGTTTTCTATTTTAGCATAAATTTTTTCATTAATGAAAATAGAGACGGAGAATTATTAAAGCGATCGTTGAAAAAAGGATCAAGCGTATCGCGTGGCAATTAATTTTAAATACTAGAGCCCAAATTTCTGACTTCCAGTCAAGTGGGACGGACTTCATAAGTAGGGAGATCTCCTTATTAACCGTGCCTGAAAGATTGGATTATAAGTTCGATTATAATATCAACGGTATTATGGTTTGTGAAGTTTCATCTTGCCACCTTTAAAAGGAATAGACTATACTGCCTTAATAAGCGGAACGAACTGTCATGGGCTGCAAAAAAAAGAAGCGGTCACCGATTAATAATAAGCGCGCTATCTTGACGGTTGTAAACAAGCTAGTTTTAAAAAATGGCGTTATTGTTGCGACTATAGATGGTATTATTAAAACGACTGATTACAGTAAGTCTACTCTTTATGTTTATTTCAAAAGCGAAGAAGATATTTTGAACCAACTGGGTTATGAAGGTTTAATTTTATTTTAGAATAAAATGAAGATCCTTGTAGTAGCTAATAACGATAATAACGTAAATTTTCTGATCGGTAGCTGCTATTTAATGGTTGAATTTTATGGTAGCAACTCTTTTTATTTCAGAGGCCTAATCGGCAAAAAATAATTCAGTAGAAAATGAATTAATAGCGATTAAAGTATTTATGAAAAAAGTTAAGAGATCTACCAGCTAGAATTAAAGAAAATGAAACAGTGGTATCATCAAGGGACTATAAAAAATGACTAATCCGCCGTAGAACTATTACTAATGGTTTAGTTTGGAATTTGTGGTTTAGTTTGGAATTTTGCAGTATCGGGGAATTTCCTAGCCAGAAAGTCGACTATATCAGCTATAAAATCAAGAAAACCAGAAGTGAATTTTTAGAACTAGCCTTTAGCCTGATCGACCGCATATTGAACATACGGAATAATTTTTCAGATCGCCATTTGGCCAGATACCACCCGAATTTTTTATAAAAGCTAGTTCCCCAAAGGTGATTTATTTTTATAGATAAAAAATTAACAATCTTTTAAAAGGGCCTGTCTTTTAACTTGGTCACTCAACCTAAATCCGCCATTATTGGTACCGCTGGCCATGTGGATCATGGCAAGACAACGCTTGTCAAAGCCCTCACTGGCATTGATACAGATCGGCTGGCCGAAGAAAAAAAACGGGGTATTACCATTGAAAATGGCTTTGCTCATCTGAATTTGCCGGGTGGCGCTCGGGCTGGCATTATTGATGTGCCAGGCCATGAAAAGTTTATTCATAATATGCTGGCTGGTTCAGGCGGCCTGGATATTGCTCTACTAGTTATCGCCGCTGATGATGGTATCATGCCTCAGACTAAAGAACATCTTGATATACTTTCTCTTTTAAATATAAAAAAATATATAGTGGCTTTAACTAAATGTGACTTAGTAGCGGATGAAGAATGGCTAGAGTTGGTGACGGACGAGATCCGAGACTTGATGTTTAGGGTAGTTAAAGCTGAGGTTGATTTAATTCGGGTTAGCGTCCAAACCGGTCAGGGTCTAGTCGAATTGAAAAATCGGCTGATATCGCTAGTGGCGGAAGCTCCGCCTCCTAAGGCTGGGCGAAATTTCAGGTTACCTATTGACCGTGTTTTTACCCTGATCGGCTTTGGTACGGTGGTCACCGGTACGCTGCTGGAAGGGCGAGTAGCCGAGGGGGAGATGGCGACGATTTATCCGTCTGGGATATCGACTAAAATAAGGCGGATCCAGGTTCATTCCACTCCGGTAGATTTAGCTTGGCCCGGTCAGAGAGTAGCCTTAAATTTGACTGGGTTGAAAAAAGAAGACTTGGCTAGAGGCGATGTTTTAGCCACGGTTAAAAGTCTTAACCCTACTTTCATGCTGGATGTCCGCCTTTCGGTTTTATCTACTTCGCCCTTTACTGTGAAAAACGGGCGTTTAGTTCATTTGTATCTGGGAACCGCTGAACTTCTAGCTAAGGTCGTTCTTATGAATGAAGTTGAGCTTTCTGCCGGGCAATCTAGTTATGCGCAGTTGAGGTTGAAGAAACCCGCGGTAGCCAAAAAGGGTGATCGGTTTGTCATTCGTTTTTATTCCCCGATGGTTACGGTGGGCGGTGGTGAAGTTTTGGATGCACAGCCTCTTAAGCGGCGGCGCTTTAAATCGGAAATAATCCGTAATTTTGAAACTAGGGAAATGGGTACCTCACTCCAGCGCTTGGAACTGGCCATCGGGGAAAGGCCGGGAACTTTTTCGAATTTGGTTGATTTAGTTAGCCGGGCCGATCTGGACCCGGCCCAGGTAAAAAATTCAGTTAGAATCCTGACTGAGCGAAAGGTTATTATCCCTCTAACTCCGGATATTTTTATTCACCGGCGAGAAATGACCAACTTAACCCGGAAAATGAAAATAATTTTAAGTGAATATCATCGCTTTGAACCTAGTAGTCTTGGTCCATCTTTGGAAGAAATACGTTCGCGGTTGATACCAGACGCCGCTTCGATGGTGTCGGAAGCCCTGTTCAGGATTTTTGAAGAACAAAAGCTGACTCGCTGTGAGTCGGGCCGCTTGCGCCTGGCTTCATTTGAACCTAAAGTTGATGAAAAGGAAAACGATTTCATAATCCGATTGGAACAGCTCTATCTAGAATTCGGCTGGCAGCCTCCGGCAACCAGCGCTGTTAGTCCGGCCGGCGATCCCTATTCAGCCAGACTCCGTAAGTCGGCCTTTACCTCACTCCTCCGCCAGGGCCGTTTGATCTATCTAGATGAATTGTATTACTTACATAAGGTGTATTACGATCTAGCTCTTCAGAACTTTAGAGACTTGGCTGCCGCCGGCGCCCCAGTGACTGTCGCTCAGTACCGCGATAGCCTCAATACTTCTCGAAAAGTAGCCGTGGCTCTTTTGGAAAATTTCGACCGGGCCGCTTTGACCGTAAAATCTGGTGAAGGTCGGTTACCGACTGGGGCTAGGAAATTGATTAAGACTATTTGATCTAGCTGCGATAAAGAGATGACCAGAGGGTTGAGAGATAAAAAGCTGGATCGTTTGTGGTCATGAGGGATGACATGATAAAGGCGCCGGCGGCACCACGGTTTTTAATATCGTTGATATTTGATTTATTTATGCCGCCAATGGCATAAACCGGAACCGGAACTTTGGAAATTATGCGGGACAAAAGTTTTGGACCACGACCGGGTTGTCCTTTTTTACAATTCGTTTCGTAAATATGCCCGAAAGTCAGGTAATCGGCTCCAGTTAAAATAGCTTTTTCTGCTTCTTCTTCTGAATGAACGGAAAAACCTAGGGGAATTCCGGTTATTTTGAAAGGCTTTGAGAACCTGGCCCTGGATGGAGATATTTTTTGGATAAAGCTGGAAGGAAGATGAAGGGCGTCAACCTGATGTTCCAGAGCCAAGTCGAAAAAATTATGAGCTATAAAACGAATCGATCGTAGCCGGCAAATTTTTATGATTTTTTCAGCTAGCCCCCAGTAAGTAGAAGGAGCAAGATCCTTTTCCCGAAGCATGATTGCTGATAATCCTTCTTCGGCTAAGGATTCTATTTGGGTAAGAAAATTAGTGGGGCAATGTTTTTTGGAACTGACTAAAATAATTTCAAACATAAAGATAGTCGCTTAGAACTGGTTGTAGTCCCCGTTCTTTTAACATAGAAAATATTTCGGCTAGTGAACGATTATCGTTAATTTCAAACTGCTCATCGCCTTTAATTTTGCCGCAATGTCCGCCAATGTTTATATGGACGCCGGCTGAGATTCTAGTAGCGGCGATATCCACGATATTGTTTCGGAAAATAATATTTTCCCGGCTGGAGACAGTGATGCCGGCAAAAGGCATAAACAATCTGAAGGCACAAATAATTTGAAGGAGGTTTTTTTGGCTTATTCTTCCGGCTAGAGGGAAAGTATTACCAGGGATCGGCCTTAAGCGGGGACAGGAAAATGAAATTTCAGCGTGGGGATACTTCCTCTGTATTAGATAGGCATGGATACCAGTAGCCAAAGCGTCTATTCTGAAGTCTGAAAGCCCAAATAAGGAGCCAAATCCCACTCCTCGTAGGCCACCGGCAATGGGCCGTTCCTGGGCGTTGAAGCGGTAGGAGAAAACTCTTTTTCGGCCGTAGGGGTGAAGAGCGGCATATCTTTTAACATCATAGGTTTCCTGAAATATCGTGACATAATCCACTCCCTTCTTTTGAAGGATGGCATAGTCATCGGAATTTAATGGGTATATTTCAATACCCACCAAGTGGAAGTATTTTCTAGCTATTTCAGCCGCCCGACCGATATAGTCTAGATCTGATTTCTTCTGGCTTTCGCCGGTTAGGATCAGGATTTCAGACAATCCGGTTTGAGCTATAGTTTTGAGTTCCCGTTCAATTTCTTCCTCATTCAACCGGGCCCGCTTAATATTATTTTTGGAATTAAATCCGCAGTAAAGGCAACTATTTTCACAGTAGTTAGCGATATATAGGGGGGTAAAGAGATTGATAGAATTCCCAAAATGTTCTCGGGTAAGTCTGCGAGCTTTTTGGGCCAGGTCTTCAAGGCGCTTTTCAGCGGTTAAAGAAAGAAGGGCGGCTAAATCCCTGGGGGTTGGACGGCGGGATTCCAGGGCCGCTGAGACCTCATAGTTTGTGAATGGGCCAAAATTTATTTCGTCTAGATAGCTAAAAAGCTTCTCTATGAGAGCCGGATCAGTCTGCTCCATATCTTTTAAATATTCTGTGGGTGCAGTCATATTTTTAACCGGAAGTTTAGTTTCCGTCATCCAGAAAGCCAGTTAGGGGCGAGGAAGCTGAAGCTGTATTCTGGATGCGCCCTAATCCAGCTAGATAGGCGTTGCGTCCGGCTTCAATGGCCTTTTTAAAGGCCAGGGCCATGGCTGGAATATTCCTAGCGGTGGCTATAGCCGTGTTGGCCATGATTGCGGCCGCTCCCATCTCCATGACCTCGCAGGCCTGGGAGGGTCGGCCTAGACCGGCGTCAACTATGACCGGCAGATCGATTTCATCTATAAGAATACGAATAAATTCCTTCGTTAGTAAGCCCTGGTTGGAGCCAATTGGGGCGGCTAGGGGCATAACCGAAGCCGCACCGGCCGAGGCTAAATCCCTGGCTACATTCAGGTCTGGATACATATAAGGCATAACTATAAAACCTTCTTTAGTTAAGATTTCAGTAGCTTTAATAGTTTCATAGTTATCAGGCAAAAGGTATTTTGAGTCTCTGATGACTTCTATTTTTATAAAATCGCCGCAGCCCAGCTCTCTGGCCAAGCGGGCTATTTTGACGGCTTCGGCAGCGGTTCTGGCCCCGGAAGTGTTGGGCAGCCGGGTAATCCCTTCCGGAATATAGTCAATAATATTTTCTTTACCGCCAGGGTTAGCCCGGCGGAGGGCCATGGTAACCATCTGAGCTCCGGCTTGCTCCACGGCGGCCTTAATCAGATTAAGGGAATACTTTCCTGAACCCAGTATAAACCTAGAAGTAAATTTATGGCTGCCAAGATGTAAGATATCTTTTGAGTTGTCCACCTAAGCTCCGAAAAAAATATAAAAATATGTTGAAAAAAATCAGCCGCCGGCGACAAATTTTATTATTTCCAAAACAGCGCCGTCTTTGACTATGGTCGACTCATAGGCTGATTTAGGTATAATAATTTCGTTTAAGCTCACGGCTACCACTCTTTCGTCATAAGCATAATTTTTGAGAAAGTCTTTAAGGGTTATCTCTACTTCTAAATCTTCGGGTTGACCATTGACGATAATCATTAAAAATAATGAGCCAGGCTTAAAAAGCTGGGGCGGTCTCCTTGTTTTGAAATATTTCCGGCCTTCAGATCGGAATTGTCCGGCCTATTTAAAATCTTTAATAGTTTAAAACTATTTAGACAATCTGTCAAAACAGGATAATTACTATCTCTAGAGGCGCTTGGGTCAGGCCTGAAGGTTCGCACCATTTCCACCGTAGAATTTATGATGCAAGACTCCGGTTAGCCAATGGGAATTACTATCAAATTAATCAGATTAAAATATGACAAAACAGTATTTAGGTAAGCCTTAAAAATATATTAATTAGTTGGTTTTTAATTAATTGACCGTATTAATTATAGTATATATGTCAATCAGATAGTACAGGATTTACCTTAACCTTTGGTCGAAATATTTTCTTCTTTAAAAGATATATTAGGATCCCATCACTACAATCAGGGTAAGGCCTTTTGTTAAAGGAGGATTTACTAAAGTAAATCAATGCTCGAGGTGCTTACTCGCAATTGGTTAGAAAAATATCATGGAATTTCTTAGATTAAGAGCTTAAAGAGTGTTATTTAGAGTAGGGGCACCTAGCCAAAAATATTCGTTTATTGTATGAGTTATTGGTTATAAAATAACTTAAAGATTTGAGGAATGATCAAGTTATTCAATAGAGGATACGTAATCTCTACGTTCAATATTTTCGTGGAGTGATAATCTTTAAATGGGTTGTACCTTGTATGTCATCTGATTTAACTTGTTAGAATGATTAATTTCTGCGAAACATAATGTGTAACAAATGATGTAGTGTAATAGAAATAATTATCGGATATCTTAGTTTAAATTTTTGAATAGTTCGAATTTTCCTGAAAGGAACCCTGGGAGATGAGGTCAACACCCTTATGGTTGCCGCCGCTTTCAACTTTATGAAATAGATGCGGGAGGCAAGCTTTATTTACATTTAGTAGGGTTAAGATCTTTGACCGTATTTTATGCTGATAGAATCTTTAATGTATGAGCTAATGCTTAGTTTAAATATTTTTTAAGGATTAACTATATAATTAGAACCTACCAATGATGTTTTTGTGTGGTAGAAAAGAATACTCGATTTAAAAAAAATGAAATAAGCTAGATAGAATTGAGTCTAGGCGGGTATTCTTTTAAATATTTATGATAGACTAAATAGTATAATAGTTGAGTAAGCTGGCAAAATATTTCCTAAAAAATAATTGAAGAATCTCTGAAGATCTACGGGTTAATATTCTGAAATTCGCGAAGAAAGCGGCCCAAAAAACGTAGATCCAAAAATAATGACCATTTTCTTTATTTTTGGGCTCAGGTATATTTAATAAAGGCTATTAGGGTAGAGCAGCTCAGGTTTTTTTAAGAAGCCTTAAATAAAGCGGAGTCTTTTTAAAGTAGTGGCTATTTCTCAACGGTTGATAGGACATCCTAATACATTGCTTACAAAAAACTGATGAATACGAGGGATGGGTTGTTCTTTTTAAAAAAGTTAGATATATGGCTAAAATTGGAGCTATAAATATAGTGCTAATGACTTCGGACGGTATCTAACTAAGATAATCCTTTCTATAACGTTTGCAAAAATAAGTAAATCCACGATATTCAGCAAGTCGCCGGGGGTTGATAATTAGTTTATTTATTGCTAGATAATATCTCCATCTGATTTGATAATTAACTTTCTACCGTAATTGCAGGTTTTTAGCTCTGGGGCAAAGTTCTAATTTCATTAAGTTCTTCAGGGATAAAAAGCATACAGAAATATAGCTTATGCCCTGGTTGCACTTCAATTTTACGCTTGTTGATGAGTTTCTTTTATCGAGGGGAATTGGTTATATTATATGTTGAAGCTTTGATGACTTGCTAGGATTTTTTCGGATGCCAGCTAGTTTAGTATTTAGGTTAGTAATTTTATTCCGTAAGGAAGTACTCTTTATTCATAACAGCGCATTCTTAGCGTATAAAAAATTAAGCGCACATTTTAGTTATAACGCAGATAAAAAATATAATATTACAGCTTCAGGAGAATCAAAAAAAATCTAAATTTAAAGTTGTTTTACGATGAGGTGCTAAAAATGGAAGAGGATGATTTGATAGATAAAAACCGGAAGTCGCTAAAAAAAGATTAAGCTAAGGGAAGATCTACTCTTACCCAGGGTTATTATAATAATGATGGGCAAGTTACCGTTCATTTGAATGGGTTTAATTATCTTGGCCTTAGTCGGCGCCGAAAGACTAAAAGAATTAACGGGTAAAAAGATAGCGTTCCCTTTTGAGGAAGCCCTTAATTTGGAGCTGCTTCCGTTTAAAATGATTATTCAAGTTATGCTAAAATAGCGCATTGATTGCAATAATTAAACTCTTATGCGGCAGCTCAGGAAGTCTTAGAGCGAGATACCCCTATAAATGTAAACGAAGAGACCATATGTGTCTTGGATAATACTGTGGGAGAACTAGTATTTAAAACGACGAAATCGAGGTCGAGAGGGTTTATAGCTGCCTCAATTCTGGAAAGCTGTTGTTTTTGAAGATTAAAGATAAGAATACGTTGTATTTTGAAGTTGATGAGACCATGTTATATACTAGATAAAAAGGGATTGACTTGGAAGAAAATAAACTTGGCATGGCGTTCGCTATCGAATTCTTTACCTACCATCACAATAATAAAGACGAGAGGTACTACTGAATCGGTAAAAAGTAATACATAATGTTTTTTGGAGGTACCAATATTTTCAAGAAATATATGTTTATTTTGGCTCTTCGCAACAGCTACGAAACCTTTCGATACGCCGTTTTATTAAGCGATGGGATCACTTGGATTCGAAACATAAAGGAAGAATTGATCTTGGATCCCCAATAGATCCCTAAATTTTTTTCATTTATGCTAAAGCATCTCAAATTTAGATAAG
>LQAA01000029.1 GCA_001577715.1 Candidatus Adiutrix intracellularis
TACTGCCCTTAGACTGATGGATGATGTGAGTTCATAAAGGTTAACCGAATCGCAGAGACCTTGAGTAAGATAAGAGACCTTAATAAATATTAATTTGCAAGAGCAAATTAAATTTAACTAGATACTTGGAGAACAACAAAAACAATAACGAGTACGCTTCGTACCTAAGAAAAATTAGTTTATAAGGTAGGGTTGAATCTAGGCCGGGTAAAATAGTGGCTGTGGGTGACCAGGGGAGGACAGGGATTAAAAATATAGCCTTTTTTTGAGCCGTGGAAGATATAAATTGAATAAGCGTCTTGAAATTTACGTCTATACAGAGAATACTCAATAGTCATAAAATACAGTCGCCTCATTTTTAATGAGATATATTTTTTTGGATTTGTGGCGCTGAACGAATATCCGAGGGAGAGACGGATAGCCTACCGTAATCTATTTCTGGTTGATAAGTGGGCCAATTTTAGAGAGGAACTTCTGGCCGCTATCAAAGAAAACATGGAGCAAATCAGGGCCAGTGTTTAAGATGGAGATTTATAAGGATTAGGAGATCATAGATCTGGTTGTCGGGTAGAAGATAAATTATAAAAAGTTCAAACATAATATAGTTTTAAAAATTTCGGTAGCTGGTAGATTTGCAAAGCCGAGCGGATATCATTTGTGTGATTGTGGATAATATGATCGAGGGTATTGTTTTTCTGGATCGGCGAGACGTTGTCCTTTTGATTAATAAAAGCGCGGCGGCTATTTTTGAAATCGATTCCTCCCTAAAGAGCATAATATTTTGGATCTTTTGCGCGATATCAATTTGCTGAAAAAGTGTGGGGTGCGTTGGCGGGCCGAAGGGGAGAAATGATCACCACTTAAATTAATCGCACCCACCAGACATTTTTCAGCTCGGTAACGAATAGGAATAGTGGGGCTATGATTTTATTTCTAGATATAACCGAAAAGATCTTGTTGGAAAAATGCGCTACTAATTTTCAGTTAATATTTCCCCTGAGCTAAAATGTTCCTGACTAGTATTTACGGCCATGCGAAGGTGCTACATAATGGCATAGTTAAAGGAAATAATTAGTGAGAATTTTTCAGAAAAATTAATATGAATTCGCATATTTGATCGCCTTGATTAAAGGAGTCAACTTAGTTTTCTAACTGGATAAAAGTAAAGGCGCTAGAACGGTTGAGGAGGTTAATTTTCTGGCCGTAGTTGCGGAAACGGTAATCGCGCTCGTTCTGAAAGCTGCGAAAAATAAAAGAGCGGGGAATCTTGACAGCGGTTTTACCTTTTTTAGGCAAAGCGCTTCATGATGTACGGAGTGCTATACAAGTTAATTAAAAACGTCATCAAAAATAATAAATCTGGTGGGATAATAGACATTAAAATATCCTAAACGGAAAACGAAAATTAAATTAAAGTGGCTGATACGGGTCTTAGCATCCCCCAAGAAGCTTAGCATTATATTTTTGCAATATTTATTAGGTGGATAAGTCCCATTAAAAAAAGATGGGCGGGATAGGGCTCGGGCTGGTGATTATTTAGTATATTATGATGATGTATGGTGGCAGGATTGAGTTGGACAGCAAAAAAAGATTGTAAGAAAGATGACGGGATGGTAATAAGAGTTATTTTTACTACCTAAACTGGACTTGTGCTATAATTTAAAGTTATAAATGCATCTGTCCCGAGGTGATTCCATGGAAGTCCTTTGGGCGCCTTGGCGCATGAATTATATTACCGGGCTTCACCAGGGCGGAAATGGTTGCTTTTTATGCCTTTCTCCTGAACATCGGGGACCGGATCGGGATCGGCTAGTGCTTTATAGCAACTCCGTTGTTTTAGTGATGATGAATCTCTACCCTTATAGCAATGGACATCTTTTAGTTTCTCCTCGTCGTCATATTCCCTCTCTTTTAGCCGCTGATGAAATAGAGCGCCTGGCCCTGATTAATCAGGTGGCCCGGGCTACGGATATTTTAGGTCGGATTATCAGGCCCAAAGGGTTCAACTTGGGTGTCAATCAAGGTCGGGTTTCCGGCGGCAGCGTAGAAGAACATTTGCACTTTCACGTTACCCCTCGTTTTCCCGGGGATAGTAATTACATGGCCGTTTTAGGCGAGACCAGAGTCATTTCTGAGCATATTTTAATCACTTATGACAAACTAGTGGCGGCCTTTAATGAGTAACAGAGATAGCCTATTAACTCCAGCCATGCGTCAATATTTGGAGATGAAGGATCGCTATCCTGGGTCCATAGTTTTTTTTCAGATGGGTGATTTTTATGAGATGTTCTTTGAAGATGCTGAAAAAGCCGCGTCTATTTTAGAAATTGCTTTGACTAGCCGTTCTAAGCTAGAGGGAAAACCCATTCCCATGTGTGGAGTACCATTAGCTACCGGCCTCAGTTATGCGGCTCGCTTGACTAGTGCTGGCTACCATGTGGTAGTAGCCAATCAGACGGGCGACCCAACTAAAACTAAAGGCCTCATTCCCAGGGCGGTTTGGCAAGTGGGCACGCCGGGTCTACCTCTCACGGTCGAGGGGCAGAGTCCGAGTGAGTCTCATTATCTTGCGGCGATTCGACCGGGTAGCGAGGGGTTCGGGTTAGCCGCCCTAGAAGTTTCCACCGGGGAACTGTTTATGGGCCGCTTTGAGGACCTGGAAGATCTGCGGGCAGAACTGGCGGCCTTAAGCCCGCGCGAATGCCTGTTCCCGGAAAATTCGGCTCCGGAACTTCTGGCTATTTTAGTTGAAATGAAAATTTATCCCACTTTGCGCTCGGTGGAGGCTATGGATTCGGAGTCCGGGCTGGCTGAGTTTACGGCTATTTTCGGTCCCCATGCTCCGGTCGCTTGGGGTCTTGGCGAGTGGCCGGAAGCTGTGGGCGCGGCCGGAGCGGTGCTGGCTTACGCCCGCGAATGTGGTCAAGGTGATCTCAGTCACTTAGCCCCGCCGCGCCTTCTTTGGAGCCGGCCCTATCTGGTTTTAGACGAAGCCGCCCTGGTTAATTTGGAAATTTTTAAAACTTCGCGCTACGGTGAAATTTCTGGCTCTCTGTTAGGGCTTTTAGATCGCACGGTTACGGCCCTAGGCGGCCGTTTACTGCGTCAGTGGTTGGCCCGCCCCTTGTGTGAGGTTGCGGTTATTCGCGCCCGCCACGGGGCGGTGGAGGAATTTCTCCGAGATGCTCTGATTCGTGATAATTTCATCTTCTTGCTGAAAAAATCTGGCGACTTGGAACGGGGCCTAAGCCGATTGCTTTTAAATCGGGGTGGTCCTCGGGACCTTTTAATGCTGCGCAACACTCTGGTTCTGATGCCTGAATTTGCGGCTCTACTAGGTCGATGTGGTGCCATGCGTCTAGCTGCTCTGGAGGATGCTTTACCTAACTTCAGCCCGCTCATAGAAACTTTGCTGAACTACTTAACCGATACTCCGCCTTTAAATTTAGCGGACGGCGGGGTTATTAAACGCGGGGTCTCAGTCGAATTAGATAAGTTGTTAGACCTAGAAAAGGGCGGCCAGAATGCCATTGCCGCTCTGGAGGCCCGCGAACGGGAGCGCACTGGTATCAATTCTTTGAAAGTCGGCTTCAACCGGGTTTTTGGCTATTATTTAGAAGTGACTAAAGCTAATTTAGCTTTGGTCCCCACTGATTGGATTCGCAAGCAAACTATTGCCGGCGGCGAACGTTACATGACTCCGGAGCTTAAGAGTTGGGAAGAAAAAATCGCCAGTGCTGGGGGGGAACGCCTGGTCCTTGAAGAACAAATCTTCGCGGAACTTAAGGCTCAGGTTGCGGCCTGGGCCTGGTCCATAAAAAAGGCCGCGGCTATTTTGGCCGAGCTGGACGTTTTGACTGCCTTCGCTGGGGGGGCTGAAAAATATGGCTGGGTTAGGGCGGAATTAGTGGAAGATGATCTCATTGAGATAAAGGGCGGACGCCACCCGGTAGTAGAGGCCCTACTTCCACCCGGTCAGGTTTTTGTGGCCAACGATACTTGCTTGAGCCAATGGGAACGTATTCATGTTATAACTGGTCCTAATATGGCCGGCAAGTCAACCGTCTTGCGCCAGGTAGCTCTAATTGTCATTATGAATCAGGTCGGGAGCTTTGTTCCCGCTGAAAGAGCCCGTCTATCTGTTCGTGACCGCATCTTTACCCGGGTGGGTGCGGCCGATGATTTAGCCCGGGGCCGTTCTACTTTTATGGTAGAAATGAGCGAGACAGCTCGCATTCTTTCCCAGGCCACCCCTCGTAGTCTAGTTGTGTTGGACGAGGTCGGGCGCGGTACTTCTACTTATGATGGCCTTTCCTTGGCCTGGGCTATTGCTGAATACTTGCACGATCTAGACGGCCGAGGGGTCCCCACTCTATTTGCTACCCATTACCATGAGTTGGTGAAATTAGCCGAATCTAAACCTCTAGTGCGTAATTTTAACGTAGCTGTTAAAAAAACTGGGGGGTCGATAACTTTTTTACGGGAACTCAAACCCGGCAGGGCTAGTCGCAGTTATGGGATCATGGTGGCTACTCTGGCCGGTCTGCCGCCTAAAGTGTTGGAGCGGGCCCGAGAGATTCTGGACGATTTTTCTGAAGGTTCCGGTCCAGTTGTCCGTCCGGCCGTTCGCCAGCTTAGCCTTTTTGACATACTGAAAAAGTCTGATTCGTCGGAAGAGGAGAGCGTTCAAATCTGGCTACCCCTTATCCAGACTTTGGCTGATTTAAACCTTGAGGGAATGACTCCTCTAGTTGCTTTAAACAAATTAAACGAGCTGGTTCAAAAGGCTCGCTGTTTTCTAGCTTCGGTTGGAGAGTACAACGAATGAGTCGAGTCCTGACTCTTCTTTGGCTGGTATTTTTTTTGGGTGCTGGGCTGTTTGAGTCTGCTATAGTTTGGGCCGAGGGCGAATTAACTCTTGCCCAACGACACTGCCAGATTTTTCTTGCCGACTCAAATCAAACCAGACGCCGGACTGGCTGGTTGATTCTGATTAGGGAATATGAAAAGGCGGCTTTAGCCCAATCTGAACTTCGGTACGCCTCTAAAGCTCACTTAGAAGCGGCGGTTCTTGCTCTGGACAGCGGCCTCAAATTTAAACAGAATGAAGATTTTGAAAAAGCCGATTCTTTGGCCACCTGGGCCGTTCGCGAGTGCCCCCGTTGTTCCCACGCCTCTGTCGCTCAGCTTATTTCTGGCCGGGCCTTATTTCAGTTAAATCGCTTCGATCAGGCGGTAAAACAACTTATGAAGGTGGAACTGAGTTACCCTAAAAGTCTTGAAGTGAAACTAGCTCGACAGTTCTTAGCTAAAATTAGTAACGCCCCTTCGTTCCGGTTTCGGTCGGTGCCCGCCGTTGCTTTAACAGGTAGTTCTAAATCGGCCGCCGTCCTTGAAAAACCCGGGGTCGTTCCGGTGGTTAAGATTGAACCGGTTGAGGCTAAGTCCACCTTGATCCGCCGCCTCAGTCCCTTAATAGAGCCCCTTCCTCCTCCTCCCGCTCAACGGGCCGATGGTTTGGCTCAGGTCTATTTTCTGACTATGGAAGACTCGGGTCGCTATACTACGGTGACTGCCTATCTGGATAAGGTTACGCCCTATCTCTATAATCTGCTTCCGCCTGTTTCCGGCCGTGGCTTTTTTCGGGCTTATGCTGATCTTAAGGGTGCGGTCGTTGCCTCCCGAGCTCGGGTTCAATTGTCGGGTAAAACCCCGCTGGTTAGCATGGTTAAGATTAATCAATTCAAGCCGGATGTGGTGCGCCTAGTTTTGGATTTGAGTGCGGCCCATCCCTATCGACCTACCTTTCTTGATCATCCGCCTCGCTTGGTTTTTCAGGTGGCTAGAGAGACGGCGGAGCTGCCGGCCCTCCGGGCTGAGGCCCAACCGAAACCGTCGAAAGCGATCCCATCCCGGGTTGAACAGCCGAAGGTTCGGCCGGAAACTCTGTCG
>LQAA01000030.1 GCA_001577715.1 Candidatus Adiutrix intracellularis
CTTGCCCAACGACACTGCCAGATTTTTCTTGCCGACTCAAATCAAACTAGACGCCGGACTGGCTGGTTGATTCTGATTAGGGAATATGAAAAGGCGGCTTTAGCCCAATCTGAACTTCGGTACGCCTCTAAAGCTCACTTAGAAGCGGCGGTTCTTGCTCTGGACAGCGGCCTCAAATTTAAACAGAATGAAGATTTTGAAAAAGCCGATTCTTTGGCCACCTGGGCCGTTCGCGAGTGCCCCCGTTGTTCCCACGCCTCTGTCGCTCAGCTTATTTCTGGCCGGGCTTTATTTCAGTTAAATCGCTTCGATCAGGCGGTAAAACAACTTATGAAGGTGGAACTGAATTACCCTAAAAGTCTTGAAGTGAAACTAGCTCGACAGCTCTTAGCCAAAATTAGCAACGCCCCTTCGTTCCGGTTTCGGTCGGTGCCCGCCGTTGCTTTAACAGGTAGTTCTAAAACGGCCGCCGTCCTTGAAAAACCCGGGGTCGTTCCGGTGGTTAAGATTGAACCGGTTGAGGCTAAGTCCACCTTGGTCCGCCGCCTCAGTCCCTTAATAGAGCCCCTTCCTCCTCCTCCCGCTCAACGGGCCGATGGTTTGGCTCAGGTCTATTTTCTGACTATGGAAGACTCGGGTCGCTATACTACGGTGACCGCCTATCTGGATAAGGTTACGCCCTATCTCTATAATCTGCTTCCGCCTGTTTCCGGCCGTGGCTTTTTTCGGGCTTATGCTGATCTTAAGGGTGCGGTCGTTGCCTCCCGAGCTCGGGTTCAATTGTCGGGTAAAACCCCGCTGGTTAGCATGGTTAAGATTAATCAATTCAAGCCTGATGTGGTGCGCCTAGTTTTGGATTTGAGTGCGGCCCATCCCTATCGACCTACCTTTCTTGATCATCCGCCTCGCTTGGTTTTTCAGGTGGCTAGAGAGACGGCGGAGCTGCCGGCCCTCCGGGCTGAGGCCCAACCGAAACCGTCGAAGGCGATCCCATCCCGGGTTGAACAGCCGAAGGTTCGGCCGGAAACTCTGTCGTTTCGTGCCGGCTCTCCGAAAGCTAAGGGTTTGGCAGAATCTCTAGCCCGCCAACTGGGGCTTAAGATTAGAACGGTAGTTATAGACCCCGGCCATGGCGGTAAAGATGCCGGAGCCAGCGATCACGGTCGTAAGGAAAAGGACATTGTTCTAAAACTAGCCAAAAAAATAGCGGTTAGGGTTGAAAAACGCCTCGGTCTGATTGTATACTTGACTCGCAACGACGACCGGTTTATTACTTTATCGCGCCGTACTAAAATAGCTAGAGAAAACAAGGGTGATCTTTTTATTTCTTTACACGTTAACGCTAACACTTTAGCTAGCATTCAGGGCCTGGAAACTTATATCCTAAATTTTGCTACCGATCGCTTGGCTATGGCTGTGGCTGCTCGGGAAAATGCTTCGGCCGATAAAACCGTGGCCGAATTGAAGGATGTTTTGCAGATTATCGCTAAAAACACTAAAATTTCCGAGTCGGCCGCTATGGCCCAGGTTCTTCATAAAGCGGCCGTGGCCAATCTTAGTCAAAAATATAAGATTCGTGATCTAGGGGTCAAAGAAGCTCCTTTCTATGTTTTGGTTGGTACCGACGTTCCCTCCATCCTTGTGGAAACGGGCTTTATAACTAACTCCCAGGAGGCCGAACGCTTAGCCGACGATGACTATTTGGACCGGCTGGCCGACGGTCTGGTTAATGGGCTGGAAACCTATGTGCATGGATTTTAGAAAGGATTGAAAGGTTTTTATAGATTTTTATCAAAACAGGGGGAAGAATATTTTACCGTTAGTTACGCCCCCTCTAGGACGGAAATTATGTTCAGGCCGTTCCTGTGGCAGTTAAGCAGGAAATTGACTAGGGTCAAGATTCAGGCTAACTCCTATGTCGCCCTTGGTGAAAAACAGAGGCTCCAGCATATATTTGTCAGGAGGAACTTCACGATTAGATTTTTCTATTTAGTAAACGAAACTAAAACTATATTTAAATAAGTAATTTTATTGTGAAAGCTATAATTATTTATAGAAATAAGAGAATTCGTTTTTTTGTTAATTTTTTCTAGTTAACCAAAGATTGATTAACATTTTGGGAGTTTAATTAATCTACTGGGTAACAAAGGATTTTATTTTATCGGATTAATATAATAATTATTTAATATTAGTATAAAAGATTAGCGCCTTTGAAAGCATCAAAAAAATAAAATTACTTTTGATAAATATGTACTTTAGAATGTACTTTAAAATATTTTCGTTTAACTCTCGCCCATTGTCCGTGATCATTAATTTTAGCCGGTTGCCGTCAGTAGTTAGTTAACTGGCCATCAAAATTCGGAAATTCTTAGTTGTCAGAATGGCCGCTAGAGAGTTCTGAACTAAAACTTCCATAATGGAGACTAAATCAGCTTATTCACGTATATTTTCCAGGCGTTCAGAGTTTTAGTTCAGAGTATTTATTAGTATCACCTTTCTGGCTTTACTCCAGGCTTTATCTTCCATTTCGACCGTTATGATCGTTTCAATTACAGTTACTTGACTTCCAGCGTCGGTTATGTCGATGAGTTGTTTAAGAAGATGAATGGTGGCTTTTTAGTTTTTATGGTTCTCGTTCAACTATTCTTCTTGTTTGCTTTAAGATATTGATCAGATTGGGTAGCTGGTGGAGACGACCAGGATATTTTTTGAAATTGTGGGCTAGCTAGCCGGCTAATTTGGTTTAGGCATCCAGCTGGCCCTTGAGGTATTCTTTCCCTTTTTCGCTTTGATGGGTAGTGACTTTCGCAAGAAAAGATGCCGTAAAATCTAGCAGTTTCTGTAAATAACTTTGTTTTTTTACTATATAGGACTAAGCTTCTAGAGCCAGAGCGGAGATGGTTACGTCTTCTCCGTCGTAATCAGTGGCTAGAATTACGGACGGTGGTTTTTTTAGGTTCTTGATCCTCATCTAGAAAAGTTAGGGGGGTGTCGTTTCGCATATAATATTTTGTCACTCTTAGATTCAGGTTCGGTTGGTGTTTATGCACTAGACTGATAGCCTTGGGTGCGAACAGGCCACTTAAGATTTTATAGCTGGTCGTCTTTAGGACCTGAGAGGTATATTTAGCTATTAAGGGGTTTAATTTCTATGATTTAGAATTGGGACCATAAATTTATTTTGGCGGTTTTTCTTTTAAAATACAAAGGGTCATAAGCCCAGCACCCAGGCAGATAGCCATATCAGCAATGTTGAAGGCCGGCCAGTGGTGGCCTTGGATTTGAAAATCAAGAAAGTCGGTTACTGCCCCCCGGTAAAGGCGGTCGTAAATATTGCCCAGAGCTCCGCCCCAGATAAGTCCCAGAGCGGTTAGCAGCGGGCGGTTACGCGGGTTGGCTTTGATAAAGGAAAAAAAGCCGAAGGGCAAGAGGGAAAGCGTAGCCAGAAGGGTCATTTTTACCTCTTGACCTAGGCCGTCATCAGCCAGAAGGCTGAAGGCTACCCCGGTGTTGAAAGCCAGAATTAGACTGAAAAAACCGTCTATAACTTCTAGCGGGTCCAGGGGGCTAAGCAGGCGACAAGCCAGAACTTTAGTGAGTAAATCTAAAGATAAAACTAGCAATCCCCAGATTAGTACTGGTCGCCATTTTTGAGGTGAAGTTACGGGCGGCATCTGTTTCAGGTGCCGCCCATTCGGGTTAATTCGTTGAGGTTAGCCAGTTTGGGGTTCAGTATATTAGTGATGTACGTAAAGTTGCTAATTTTCAGACTTAAAAGTTTCCAGGCGGCCTGAGAAATATGTGGTACCAGCGAGTTTCCGTCGTAGCTAAAGCCCCAACTTCGCACAATAACGTTGGTTACGTGGGCTATGATTATGCTCTTTGGAAAAAACACGACTCTTTCGGGGCTGTAGTGAGAGCGTATGGATTCGTTCAAGTTTTTCGATAGGTTCCAATATTCGGCCAGCCACTGGCCGATTTCTCCATTGTTAAAATCTAAAACGAGTATCTTTGCCACGTAAAAAAAGAGTTCGTCCGCTTCCACCTTTCCTCGGATAAGTTGCAGATCTTCGGGTATATTAAGAGTTAGAATGACTTTATTCAGATCATGGAGCAATCTTGGTATTAGAATTTCCTTGGTGTTGTACCGGTACATCGTCGTTGCCATAGTTTCAGCGGCGCAGCCAATGGAATATTTCCAGAGCTCGGCTATGCTTTCCTGGATTATATTGAAGACGCTTTTGGTGAGTATCAGACTTTTTAGCACATTGAATTTCATAATCATTAGCGCCTGGGCTATAAAACTGATCTTACGGGATACACTGCAAAAAGTGTTATTAGGTATCCTCAGTATTTTATCCGAGAATACTTGATCTTGAGTGTTAAGGTAGCTAATCTTTTTTGTGCTGACGTTAATATTTTCAATCATGCGGAAAATTTTGGATATTATTCCGGGGGCGGTGGGCAGGTTTTTAATTTGGTGTTTGGCGATTAAATGATCGCTGGGGCCTGAGGCGAAGCCGTTCACAGTTAGTCCTTTGGTTGTCCGGTAGCGAATGACGGCGGCTTGTTTACGGTTGGGATTATGGCATCTAAGGCCTTATCGTATTTCACTCTGCTCGGGCCAGAAAATCCTATTTAA
>LQAA01000031.1 GCA_001577715.1 Candidatus Adiutrix intracellularis
AGTCCAACCCTGAGAGTTCAAAATAATCGCCGGTCGACCGGCAAATTGTCCCTTCATTTTATAAAGCCCCTTCCATCCGTTTCCCCAATTCTGGCGATCACAGCGAGCCGCCGCCCCTTCCCAAGGCGACGGCTCGCCTCATCTAGCTGAGAAATAGCGGCCGCAAATCAGCATGGAACGCTTGACGACTTTATTAATATCTCTTATCCACCTTACTATTAAATTATAATTCCTCCAAGTTTATAAGAAGAAGTTACATGACCATATTTACCATTTAAGTAATAGCGATCTAATCTTTATTAATTTTTATATAAAATTAAACTATCCTAATTAATCTGATGGTCCTCCAATGGGCGCAGGTAGAAACTGGACTAACCTTCAAGCAGACCACTAACCTGGCCAGCTTTACTTTATCTAAAAAACGTAAGAGTGAATATTTAGTCTTGCCTAGGAAAAAGACAAGGCATATCCTCAGTTAACCAGCTAAAATAAATTACCGTTGCTTATAGCCACCCTGGATTTACTTTTTTCCTACTAAGACCACCAAACAAAGCTGCTACTTTGATAAATTTCAGATCTACCATATATTAATCTTTCCCGCCGAGATTCCCATGAATTCTCAACCCTCAAACGGTGAATCATATCCTTACACCGCGAGTTGCATATTTTAGCGAAAGAAAAAAATTTGCATAAACTTTCTTTCATAGGATTCTTAACTCTAAAAAATTCTTTTTCTAAGATAGTGCAGAAAAGCAGAAAAGTTCTTAGCTTCATTTTCCAAGAGTAAAACAAAATACCTTCCGAAAATAATCTTTTAAAGATTCTGCGTGCGTAAGTTGATACCATCGATGTCTTCGCTTTATTTGAAGGTACTCTAAAAAATACCTACTCCAATATTTCTCCAACTAAATTTCGTAATGTCGCCTTGGCAAATACTATTACCCCACTAATTATAATAAAGTCAACCCATGTTAACCCAGTAAGAATATTTACTTTATAAGCTTCTGGATCAGGCAAAATAACGGCATCGAAACTAGGAAATAACCAGCGGCTATTGACAGTACGACCAATTTTTTAAAACTTAAGTTTCACTTCTAGTTAAAATTATTTATCAACTATTCTAAGATATTATCAAAAAATACTGTTTGACTACTAAACATACTTTATGAATTGTAGCAAATCGAAGTTTTTTTGTTGCAGTGGGACGAATAAATCTATCTGAATGAATGTAGTATTTTACTATCTCGGGCTGAGTATCCTCGTTTACTTAGCAGGTGTTAAAACGGATGCTAACCAGACTAAACAGCAAGCAGTTAAAGCTCTGAACAGAAAGACTGTCTGAATTCTTTCTACTTGAAGCCTTTAGCCGAACACCCTCTGATTTTTCAATCGAACTAGTTGAAGCTCGGTATTCTATAACTTTTATTCCCTCATCGATGTAAATTAATTTCCACCACTCTCCCACAAATACCACTCGACATAATAAGCCAGTATACATAATAAGATATGAGCCCTGATTTTTTATTCTAGACAGTAATGTATAGGCTATATTTTTATGCCACCACTCTTCATCATCTTAAAAGTCCACTCTATACAGGAAAGATTTTTGTAAACACTAACGTACACCTTCGGACTCATTTCCTCTTTATTAATTAATATTTTAATCACATAGATTCCACCTAACATTGACTCTTACTCTATACTAAAAATATAGTAATAGAAGCAGACTGAAGTTTTCCCACTTTTAAGAATAAAAAGATTTTACTTTTTTTGCAATTTATCTTTTACCCAACAACTAGATCTATGGTCTCCCATTTCTTTACACGTCCGGCTTCGACATTGGTTCTATTTTGCTCCAGGCTTTTCTCGATAACAACTAGCAGTTCCTCTACTAATTCCGACTCAAAATTAAGCTGACTTATAACCTTTGGTTCACCCAAAAATCAGCCGCCATGGCCCGGAATCCGCTTTCAGAGCTGAAAGGCGGTCGCCAACCCAGAAGAGTTCGAGCTTTAGCACTATCAAAACAGAAATCATCCATAAGCTGGCCTACCCTTTGCCGCCCCACGATTAACCCTCCCAGCCGCAGCAAAACAGCTGGACAGGGCCAGAGGCGTGGTTCCCAGCCTAGTAGAGCACGACTCAACCCAGTTAAAAGTTGCGGAGTGGATAAGTCTTCTCCGTCAGTAACAATAAAAGTTTGGCCAGCGGCCTGGGGGTGATCCAGACTTAGCCGAATAAAATCGGCAAAATTAGCTACATTCAAAAAACTCCGTCGGTTATCTACCCCAGCCAGAGGCCAAGGCAGATCCAGTCGTAACAACTTCAGCAGAGTTTTAAGATTGCCTTTCACCCCTGGGCCATACATCAGAACCGGCCTCAAAACGACTAGTTCCAGAGCGGTGCCCCGGCTTAATTTCCAAAGCCCAGCTTCGGCTTCCGCCTTGGCCCAACCATAAAAACCACTAGGGCGAAGCGGACTAGCCTCTGTCCCTGGGCGGCCGCGACTCAGGTTCTCCCGACCATGCACCATAATGGAACTAACAAAAATTAAGCGCCGAACCCCAGCGGCGATAGCCGCCCCAGTCAGATGTAAAACTGCTGCAACATCATCCTCCGCCTGCCGGCAAGCCTCCCGGGCGTTTTTATCTAAAATATGCGCCCGGGCAGCTAAATGAACTACATTTTCAACCCCGCTGAGTACCGGCCTCCAATTAGTATGGCTATCGATTCGGTTAACGGCTGCTAAAATTTTACCCCGGCCGGCAACTCGGAAAGGGCGACCCACCTCCGTCAGGTGCTGTGTCAGAGTCCGCCCAACAAACCCACCGGCGCCGGTGATCAGAGTAAGTCCAACCATATTCACTTATTCCTCCATAAGTTTCATTTCGGCAGACAGCTATTTTATTTTAGCAAAAAATCAACTAAAGGTCCTAAGGTAGCTTTCAAGCTCTCCACACTCCATCTTTCATACTACTAACCGTGCCATATCGATCAGAGTTCTGATATCATGCACAGCCGCTAAACGCTCCAGCCGGATAGATTTTTAGCTTCGTCGGCGACCCACGACGAAATCGGCCCAGACCACCTCCACCACCACATTCAAAGCCAAAATATTAATCTATAAAGCTATGTCTCCAAGGAACTCAATACCTCCTGCTTTTCTGGGAATAATTATTTATTTTATCCATGGACTTAACTATTTACTCCATCAATTGATTGCAGGTTAAAATTAAGCTACCAAAATGACCGGTCACCATCTAAATTTTACTAATGTATCCCTTGGCTTATTTAACTTTATCTAACAGGTTATGATAACAAATACTATTCTATTAATCCCCGCGTAGATAACCTGAATCATCTTTTCACAAAAAGTATGGCCGCAAATCGAACAATTATACAGATCACTTTAGCTATTTTTACCCATTATTCCCAATAGTTGCTAGTATGATTTTAGCTGATAGATTTTAAGACGGCATTCTTTGGCTGGTTTTAATAGCTGCGTTCATAGAACCGAGATTCCCACTGGCTGTCAATATACCTATCCAGAGCTTTGCGCCCAGCCAGCTTAGTTTTTTTGGTGCTCCACCACCAGCTAGCGCCCGGGTTAGCTATAGTAAGTGCGTATCGGTTGGCCTGTCAGGCCACCGCATTTTCAATCTTATCTACGATAAGTTTCAAGCTTAAAAAAAGGGGGGGGAATAGCCGTACCGCCGCTAAAACCAATATAGTAGTTAAGATAAGCAATCAAAAAAGAGAAACTCATCT
This sequence comes from Candidatus Adiutrix intracellularis, assembly GCA_001577715.1. Lineage (GTDB taxonomy): Bacteria > Desulfobacterota > Desulfarculia > Adiutricales > Adiutricaceae > Adiutrix > Adiutrix intracellularis. The sequence continues at coordinate 3,769 of LQAA01000031.1, forward strand.
TTAATTATAGTTTTCCCCAGACTATTAAAATAGTTATAAGCGACTTCTCCATCTTCAATTTTACAAACTTTTTCGCCGATATCGGACATAAATCTTTCGATGGTAAACATAAATCCACCGCGGTTAGAAAAAAGCACAGCACGGTCGACGAGCTGTCGTAATCGACCTCGGGAAAATGCTACCGATTAAACCCCCGTTCCTAAAAATATTTTCTAGACTACTTAAATAGTTGCCTAGACCGGTTT
>LQAA01000032.1 GCA_001577715.1 Candidatus Adiutrix intracellularis
AGCCGCCGCAGTAGCTTTAAAGGCGGCAATGAGTGCTTTAGCTAGGGCCGCTTCTAAGGGTACCTTGCATCACCGCAATGCCGCTCGACGTATTTCCCGCCTTTCTAGGCAGGTTGCCGCCGTTTCTCAGATCACTTAATTTTTTTACGGGAAGGATATGATATCCGACATGGCCGGCGCTAAAAAACGGGTGGCTCTGCTCATGGGCGGAAAATCCGGGGAGCGTGAAGTTTCGCTTAATTCTGGGGCCGAAGTTCAGGCTAATATAGACCAAAATCGTTTTGAAGTTACTGTTTATGACCCGGCTTTTGATCTAGTTCGTCTAGCTGATGATGGCTCCGTTGGTCGCTTTGATGTGGCTTTTTTAGCCTTGCACGGACCCTTCGGCGAAGATGGTAGTATTCAGGGTTTCCTGGAAATGCTGGGTCGGCCCTATACCGGCAGTGGCATTTTGGCCAGTGCTCTGGCTATAGATAAGGAAGCGACTAAAAAAGCTTATCGCAAGGCGGGCCTACCTGTGGCCCCAGATTTAGTGCTGAGTCGGGATGAGGTTTCGGAACAATTCAACACGGCTAAAATAGTTTTCTATACTTTAGGTTCGCCGGTGGTAGTTAAACCTCTGCGACAGGGTTCTTCGTTGGGGCTGACTCTAGCCAGTACCGAGATTGAGCTTAAGCGGGCTTTGGCTGCAGTTTTTGATTTAGGCGAGCGGGCCATGGTGGAAAAATATTTGCCCGGCCGGGAATTCACTTGTGCTGTTGTGGGGACAAAAAACCTTTTGGCTTTGCCGATCATTGAAATTATCCCGGCTGAGGGACACACTTTTTTTAATTTTTCGGCTAAATATGAGGCTGGCCAGTCTCAGGAAATATGCCCGGCTGACGCTTCCCTGGAACTTACGGGCGAGATTCAGCGTCTTTCTGTTAACGCTCATCGGGCTCTGGGCTGTCAGGGGTTATCGCGGTCAGATCTTATTCTTTCTGACGGCCAGAGTTATCTTCTGGAGACTAATACTCTACCGGGCCTGACTTCCGGTAGCTTAGTGCCTAAAATGATTCGGGCTTATGGTCTTACTTTTACCGCCTTCATTTCTTATCTTATTGATCAAGCTCTGTCGCCCGAAGCCGAAGTCAGTTTGGACGATTATAGGGGATAATGAACTTGGGCCAAATAGAGACCGTCCGGCGGGGCT
>LQAA01000033.1 GCA_001577715.1 Candidatus Adiutrix intracellularis
GGGGCTGATGGCGAAATCATAGTCATAGGGGTTTCTGATGGCCTTGAAACGAGCGTGGAAATCTGGCGGCATTTCTTTAGCTTCCAGAATGGCCACTTCTGGCGGTAATCCGCTATTGCCGCCGCTGATTATTTCCTCAGCCGTGCGGGGGCTTGGGGTGGCGAAACTAGCTGTCTGCCCTCGGGCATGAACTCCGGCATCGGTGCGGCCACTGCCATGCACCTGTACTGGGTGGGCACAGAGGCGGCTCAGGGCTGCTTCTAGAACCCCTTGAATGGTAGGGCCGGCTCCGGCTGCTTGTTTCTGCCAACCGGCGAAGTTACGGCCGTCGTATTCAATAATTATTTTGAAGATTTTAGGAGCGATCATGCCATCATTATAATAGAAAAATGTCCCGGTTGACCAGATAGTTTTACTTTAGCTTGTAAAATTACCTTGACGGAAGTGGGCAAGACGAGGTATTTAAAAAGGGGAGAAGGAGCTTCATATGTTTTAGGATCAAAAATGGTTTGAAAAACACGAAGAATTAACCTACTTGGTCTTTTGTTTAGGATTAAAAAATTACCTTGGCTACTGGCATCGGGTCCTGTATATTTTGGACTCGGTGACAACGGTTTTCAAAGGGAGTGTGGTTAATTTTTTCGGGTTGGACCTGGTTTTACTTCTTAGTGACTGGTTCTTAGTGAAGGTTAATTTTCTTCTGGCTAATGCTGTGCGGCGCGGTCTAAACTTAAATATTTGGAGCGACGTCGGTCACTCCGAATGGCTGAGGGAAATAATTAACCCGCTGCTAGGGTTATGGCTTAAGGGATGATTGGAGGCGGATGACAAGTTTGCTTTAGGGTTAGTCGGCTTAGCTTAGGAGATAATCATTAATTTGGCCGCTACCCGCCCGCCGTCTAGCCCGGAAGGAGGCGGAGGTGGGCCTGCCCATTGTTAACGGTCTGGCTCGGAGTATCTATATCTCTAGATTCATCTAGGAGCTTTGGAAGCGGGTGAGCGGATCTTAGCGATTCTAGATTGCGATTTAGGCTAGATTTATCTTAAAGGAAATGCTGGATTGTATGAGTGTATTTTTTGGGACGAAGCACTGATCGCCAAGTTTCTTCTGCCGTAGCGGTCGTTACCGATTAACTTTCCCTGTTGCAACTGGATCATTGCCGGCCTGGGTCTAGCTTTGGTGGTGGTGGAAGCGGGCTAGCGCAACGGGGGGCGGTTGCTTCTTGTCTAGTCCTGGAGATAAAATTTAAGGTGATAGTTATATAGGATCTAGTCGAGGCCGGCTATATTCAGGAGGCTTGTCGACTTGTTAAAGATAGGGTGGTTCTGGTGGAAAATATAGGCGAGATCATGGCTAAAATTAAATCGTGTCTTCTGGAGGAATGATCTTTCTAGGTTAAACTGGTTAGCTCGGTCGAAACGGGATCGGAGACAGCTGTCGCTTCGCTGCCTTCCCTTCAGGCCTGGAAACCGAAAGCTGTTCCGCTAGTCATCACTTTAACGATTCCGGCTATCAGGATAACTAAGGAACTAATTTGGAACCTTTTGACCGAAGGAACTTTGGATTTAGATTTTAGATAGTCTCGTTTAGGCTGCCGGCCTTACTGCCGCGGAAGTGATGGTGAGCCTATTCAACCTGGAACTAGTATATCAGACGCTTAATTTGCCTTCAGACTAGTATCCCCGGTTAGACTGTCCGCTAAGACAAGACTAACTATAACTATAGGATAATAATAAATATATTGGGTAAATCTCTTTTAATTGTAGAATCTCCGGCTAAGGCTAAAACAATAGGTAAGTATCTGGGGCCGGATTTTGAGGTGCGGGCCTCGATCGGTCACATTATCGATCTGCCTAAAAGCAGCCTGGGAGTTGATATTAAAAACAGCTTTACCCCGGAATATGTGGTTATTGATGGTAAGCAAAAAATAATTACCGAACTGAAAAAGGCGGCAAAGGGTAAAGACACCATTTTTCTCGGGTCTGATCCGGATCGGGAAGGAGAGGCTATTGCATGGCACATCGCCCAGACTTTGGGTGAGAGTCATAACTATCAGCGGGTCCTCTTGTACGAATTAACTCCCAAAGCCATTCGCGAGGCTATTGCCCATCCGGTACCTATTTCAATAACCCGCTTTGAATCTCAGCAGACTCGCCGTATTCTTGATCGTCTGATGGGGTATCTCATTTCGCCGCTCTTGTGGGATAAACTCAAACGGGGTCTTTCCGCCGGCCGGGTGCAGTCGGTGGCTCTGAGGTTAGTTGTGGAGCGGGAACGGGCCATCTTCGCCTTTAATGCCGAGGAATATTGGACTTTAACTGCTGATTTTTTGGTGGAAGGCGGTCCTTTTTCAGCCCAATTAAATAAAATAGGGACTAAAAAAGCCGAGCTGAAAACTGAGGCTGAAACTGCGGCTCTAGTTCAGGAACTGGCCGAGCTTTCCTTTACCGTAGCCGAACTGGCCACTAAAGAACGTAAACGCTACCCCCTTCCGCCCTTTACAACCAGTACCCTACAGCAGGCTGCTTTCAATCGTTTGAAAATGAGTTCTAAGCGCGCCATGCAGGTGGCCCAGGAACTTTATGAGGGAGTGGATTTAACCGGGGAAGGCCGGGTAGGTCTTATCACTTATATGAGAACCGACTCGGTTCGGATCAATGGTGAGGTCGCCGGCGAGGCTTTAAACTATATTAGTCAGACTTTCGGTCGGGACTTCGCCCCTCCTACACCTAATTTTTATAAAAAGAAGAAGGGGGCTCAGGATGCCCATGAGGCCATTCGTCCTACTAGTGTGGTCCGGACTCCAACCCAGCTCAAGGGGCAGTTGGAAAATTCTCACTGGCAGCTTTATGATCTGATTTGGCGACGCTTTGTGGCCAGTCAGATGACCCCGACCGTGCTGGATCAGACCACTGTCGATCTTAAAGTCGGCCGCTGTATCTTTAGGACCACCGGCTCGGTGATTAGATTCAAAGGTTTTCTAATTCTTTATGCTTTGACTCAGAATGAGGAAAAGGGCTTCTTGCCGCCCCTAACTAAGGGCCTGACTTTGGCGGTTAAAGAATTTAAGCCTAAGCAGCATTTTACCCAGCCGCCCCCGCGCTTCACTGAAGCCACCTTGGTTAAGGAACTGGAAGAAAAAAATATCGGCCGACCTTCTACTTATGCGACCATTATTTCTACTTTGAAGGATAAAGAGTATGTGGAGATGGCCCAGGGAATTCTTACGCCTACGGAAATGGGTTTCGCCGTAACTGACCTTTTAGTTAAAAATTTTCCCGATATTATGGATGTGGATTTCACCGCCGGGCTGGAGGAAAATTTAGATGAAATTGAAGAGGGCCGGATTGAATATGATGACGTTTTAGCTCGTCTTTATACTCCTTTGGCCCGGGATCTAGAGGCAGCCAGGGCCGCCATGGTTAATCTTAAACGAGATGGTTTGTCCTCAGGGGTAGTCTGTCCGGACTGCGCCGGCCCATCTGGACTTAACATTCGCTATGGACGAAACGGTTTTTATTTAGCCTGCCCGGATTGTTCGGCCACCTGTAATTTTGAGCGTGACGATCACGGGGCACCCCGGCCGTTAGCTCGCCCACCTCAGAAAGAAGTGGGGGTTTGCGAGAAATGTGGTAGCCCCATAGTTGTTAAAAAGAGTCGCTACGGATCCTTTGCCGCCTGCACCGGTTACCCAAAATGTAAAAACGTCAAACCTCTGAATTCAGAAGTTAGCGGAGTCGAGGTTGAGGTTCCGCCGCTTCTTCCGGAGGGATATCCTTCGGTTTGCGAGAAATGTGGTCAGGAATTAGTGGTCAAAAAAAACCGCCAGGGCTCTTGGTTTGTTACTTGCTCCGGCTACCCCAAGTGCAAGAACGCTAAACCTTTCCCCACCGAGTGAAATGCCCAAAAGAAGGCTGTAAGGGATATATTGTAGAAAAAGTATCTCGGCGCGGCCCTTTTTACGGTTGCGATAAATATCCTAAGTGCCGCTTCACTTTAAAAGGCCGGCCCGTACCTACGCCTTGTCCCGTCTGCAGTCAGAAATTTATGATTGAAAACCCAGCTTTAAAAAAAGACCCTGAGGCTCCGCTTCTGATTTGCTCCAACCGGAATTGTTCCAGTTTCGATAATTTTGATCACGGCTCTTGATAATGCCGCTGGAAATTAGCTATAATAAAAAATATTCTGTTTATTCGCCCGTCGGCCCGGATGGTGGAATTGGTAGACACAAGGGACTTAAAATCCCTCGGCCGTAAGGTCGTGCCGGTTCGATTCCGGCTCCGGGTACCAAATAAAAATAAGAGAGTAGCTAAGGTTCTGGTCGTAGCTAATCTCTTTTATTTGTTGCCTAAATCTTTTCCCTCCACTTTTCCCTCATTTATGTAGGAGCCCTCATTTTTTAGGTTAAGTTGGTTAGGTGTGTTAACTTACGTTTAAAACTAGTAAATATAGATATATTTAGGTTAAATTACATATTTAGTAGGAGCCGTTGCAAGAATAGATTATTTAAAAGTAGTAGTTATTGCGTTTAAAATGATAAAAAATTGGTTATCTTATTCTGTATGAGTAAGGTTAATTTCGATTTAGAGTTTAACGACCAATCAAGTTAATGTTTTAGTTATTTAAAAAGGTTCTATTTTGTTACTAGATACGATTTATGGATTAGATCAAATTGAAGGCTCTTTATTACAATGAGCGGACGTATTCCTCCGAGCTCTGTTTATCTCTATTAAATGATGCTCTAATTTATATAGATTCCATCCAACATTAACTCTTGCTTTATATTGAAATTATATAGTTACCCTTATTAGGCTATTTTAAATTGTTGAGCTTTTGTTGAACAAGTCTTTATGCAACTTTATCTTTAATAGGGAATAGAGTGTCAAGCACAGTACTATTATAAAAGCCGCGCTTCAATGCGGTTCTCTTTCTGCAAAAAGATTTCGCTCATCAAAAAACTTTTGTCTGTTAGAAAATAAAACTGTCGCTCAACCTACCCTTGTTCCTTGTAGGTTTTTAATAGCCCTGGATTAGATAAGAGTTTATCGTTGCTAGCTAAAATAACCGCTCCAAACTACGCTGTTTCCGAGCTATCGCTTTAGCGTTCTTGTGTAACTTAGCCTCAATAAAATAAAAACTCGCATTGGTTCACTTTTTTTGGAGTATCTCTTCAAATTTGCAACACGGTGATTTTCACGGCAGATATTAATCTCCTTAAACTCTATTAATTAAATGATTTAATCTGTTTTACGGACTCTGCTCGCTCATAAGCTTTACAAATAGACCCCCTATTTTTTGAATGAGCCATCATCCCTCAGGCCTTTGGAAGCTGCTTCTCTAAATGAACTTCGAAGGTAAATTTACTTTTCTTCGTCCTTTTTAGAGAGTAAATGAAAAGTAATTTTTGCCTGACTTCGGTGTAGTTAGAATTTGTTTTATAAAACGGATAACACTCGGTATCTTCGCTAATTGTTAACTTAACTTACAAATGGAGTAAGATTTTTAATTTAGTCGAAGTTACAGAAACCTGTGATATTCAGTATGAACCAAAATTAGCGAGATTAGCCTTGGTGTAATATTTCAGATCAGCAATGAAATGCAAAACTTCATTATTAATTAGATCCTTTCTAAGTCCGCTTTGTATTTGAACAATAGTTTTTTAAATTTTAATGATTAGAAGTATTTCCAGAAAATGTTTTTATAAAAAACGAAATAGTATGATTGTTTAAAATTAGATTAAGAGTGAAGTGCTGTAAGTCTTAACGTTTGTCCTTGGGGTAGTTAAGGTTGATTTAAATAGCCGGCTTACTCAAAATAGTTTTCATTAATTTTAATTTTTTAATATCGTAATCGCCAAAGATGCTGAGGTTAGTGCTGTCTTTGTGAAACTCGGTGGGTTGATTTTTTTGTGCTTTAATATGTAGAGCGATATGAACTAAAAATTTTGGTTAAGCTAAATTTGTAAAATTTATCTAGTAATCCACTTATCACGGCTTTATTTAAGCTGCTGACTTTGATATTTTAGCTAAAAATCTAGCTACAGATAGGTTTTAGAAAAAATTAGGGAATAAATAAAGTTACTTGCGTTGTCGCGGGAGCTTATTCAAGATAAAAGCTAGAATAACTTCTCCACGAAGGAGCTTATGAACCCAAGTTTTTATTATGGGTTCATCAAAAAAGACCCATTAAGCTAGGTTCCTTAAAATAAATTTATATTAAGCTAGATTAATCAAAAAAATAGGTCCCAATATTAATATTATTGAGTTGCATATTAGTCTTCTGCATCAGCGATGTCTCCATAAGTTTATACGTTTTAATTCATTCTATCTTGCTGCTTATAGAATAACTTATACTTTGTGTGTGAAAAAAGTCATATCGACTTAGTCTCTTGATGAATGTGTGTACTAGCGGAGCTGATAATTTTTTTAAGCTTAAGACATAAAAAGCCGCCTCTACAGGCGGCTTTTGCTCGATGCACCTTTACCATTTTAGTTGGGATTACTGCCTGCCCTCTACCGGGATCTACGCTTGAGTTTGAAGTACCCTCGACTCAAGACTTCGCCCATTCTATTCGACTGAAGAGAAGTTAGTGTTGCATTTCACTTAATCCAAACTTCAGGCCTGCAATTTCACTAGTGTTGTTAAAGACGGGGGGTAGTGGAGGGAAAGGGGAAGATTTACGAATGGCTCGTTCTACCGACATATCATAGTCAGGGGTGCCACTAGATTTTTCTAGACGCATCCCGGAAAGCTGACCGTTGGGCTCAACCCTAATTGCAAAAATGGCTTGAAGCCCAGCGGCCAGAGAGCCGGAGGGAGGTAGCCAATTAGAACTGACGATGTCCTTCAGGTGCTGGTAATAGGCGGCCTTAAGCGGGTCGATCCTCTCTCCTGGGCTAGCCCCGCCCGATTCTGATCCTTCGTCCTGGCCCTGACCTTGGGTGATATTGCGGTTATATAGGCGGCTATCTACATCATCATCGGTTTGTTCCCGTTCCACTTTACGCTTCAGAGCTTCCATTCGTTTGTTGAGTTCAGCGTCCGGGTTAAACTTTGGGGAGGCGGGTTTGGGCTTAGGTTTTTCCGGTTCCACTTGTAGCGGTATTGGCTTTGGGGGCGGGGTTTCTATTTTTTTAATGGCCAGTGGTTTTTCTGAGGATTTAGGGCCTAGGGGAATAACCTCAGTTGGGGCGGTGGCTAGAGCCTTAGGGATCGGTACCCGGGGGGGGGTAGGCGGTGGGACAGGGGTGCTTTTAGGGGCATCTATCACATCGGGGCCTTTGAGATTAGGGTCAACCATGGCCTTCGGGGCGGCTGGGGCCGGTGGAGCTACTGAGCCTAAAAGCTGAACTGTTATGATGTTATGCGGGTCGATTTTAAGATGATTAGCATAGTGAGGCATAACGAAAAAAAAGAACCAGCCTAACAAAATATGCAAACCGATGGAGATAATAACGGCTAGAGTCAGGTTGATTTCCGGCGATTTGTTACGGTCGTAAGGGCTGAGCATGATCAATTTTTAGTAAGGTTGGGGACCGTCCGGTCGGCTGGTTCGGTGACGAGGCCAATGCTAGTAATGCCGGCCTGGCGTAGTTGGGCCATAATGGTGGCCACTGAACCATAGGTGGCGTTCTGGTCGGCCTTCAGAAACACAATCTGGTTGCCCTTAGTGGTCATAACTTGCTGTACCTGAAAGGCCAGATTAAAACCGCTGATCTGTACTTCATCAAGATAGATCGAGCCATCAGCCTTAATGGTGATGATTGTTTGCTCTTTTTCCGTCTGTAGAGCCTGGGCATCCACTTTCGGCAGATCCACATCTAGTCCCTGAGTCATCATAGGGGCGGTAACCATAAAAATTATCAACAGCACTAGCATGACATCAACTAGAGGGGTTACGTTGATGTCGCTCATCATGCCAGGGCGGCCGCCGCCCGCGCCGGACCGCCGAAAGCCATGTTAGTCTCCTGCGTTGGTTTTGCCCGTCAGAGGGGCGGGGCCTCGTTTAAGAAGATCGCGTTCCAGAATATTAATAAAGTCGGCATTGAAATTACTCATTTCCGCCTCTAATTCGCGCACCCAACTATTAAAGTAATTGAAAAAAATAACTGCGGGAATGGCTGCGGCTAAGCCCACGGCCGTGGCGACCAGAGCTTCAGAAATGCCGGGGGCCACGGTGGCCAGGTTGGCTGAACCGGCTAGGCCGATCTCGTGGAAAGAATCCATAATGCCCCAGACAGTACCGAAAAGGCCGATGAAGGGGGCGGCGTTGCCACAGGTCGCCAGAAAAGGTAAATACTTAAATAGTCTCGTGCCTTCGGCTGCGCTCGAGCGGCGCAAAGCTCGCTGTACATTTTCCATGGCTGTTCGCTGATCCAGCCTGGCTTTATGCACCCGCCCCAGTTCTTGATAGCCTATACGGAAAATATGGGCAATGGGGGAAGAACCGAAACCGGCGGCTTCAGCATAAAGATTAGTTAGAGAGCGGCTTTGCCAGAAGGCATCGAGAAAGGCGTTGGAATTGCGGCTAGCCCAGCTGAGTTGAATAGCTTTAGATAAAATAATAGCCCAGGAAAACAGGGAAAAACCACTTAAGGCCAGTAAGACGCCTTTGACTACCGGCCCAGCGTGGCCAATCATCTGTACGATATTAGAGGTGGCGGCAGTCCCGACCGGAGCTACCGTAGCCGGGGTGGCAGTAGTGACTAGGCTCGGGTCGGCGGCTTGGGCGAAAGCTAGGAGAGATAGAGTAACTGACATGGTTTTTCCTGAAGATATTATGATTTAATGTAACTTATTTTAAGAATGAGGACCGACGTCTTTTGTCGCTTTAAGGTTTAAAACCTAAATTATTATTATAATCTTATGGGTGAGGGAGGCAAGAGTAAAAATAAGCGCTTGTTTAAAAATATTAAACCGGAGCTAAGATTAAGTGACGGGACAGGCACGGCCGCAGAGGCGGAGCAGTTTGCCGGCTTAGCAGGCCTTCTAG
>LQAA01000034.1 GCA_001577715.1 Candidatus Adiutrix intracellularis
CTTTGGCAGGCCTTCTGGTTTACGGTCAGAGCTCCGGCTGCTCCGGTCCGGTCGATAGCTTCGACCGGGCAAAGTTTGCGGCAGCGACCACAACCTAGACAGGCACGGGGACAAAAAGCTGCATTTTGTTTTAGACCCGCTTGCGCGGCGCAAGGGATGAAGATTCGCCCTGGGCCTTCTACCAGTTCCCAGAGGTGGCGGGGGCAGCTAATCTGACAAAAGCCGCAGCCTTGGCAAAGTTCCGCCAGTGCCTGGGGCCGGCCGGTTTTATCTATTATTATAGCTCCGTGAGGGCAGGTCGTTTGGCAGTCACCATAACCCAGGCAGCCGTAAGGGCATAGGCGGGGACCAGTATCATGGGCTGCCGCTAGTCGGCAGCTCGGCGGACCTGACCAAGTAGCCAGCGGAGGGCTGAGGGGCCCGGCGCAATTTAAACGGGCTTTGGCTGAGGTTAGGTTTAGGGTCGGGGTTGGATTTAGCTGTTTGTTTTTCGACCACTTAGTTTTATTTTGCCTGTGCCGTCGCCAAAAGACTTGACTTAGACCAAAAGTTAGGGTTACACCGAAAGCCGGAAGAGCTTGGGCTAGGTTAGATGGTAGACTGGGAATAGGATCAATGTTCCCCCAGACTAGGGCCGTTAGGACGCCGTAAAGTAGCTCCTGGCGGGATTGGGCCAGAGGGAGTATTATAAATAGTGTGGGCATTAAGATAGCGTTTAGGCGGCCGGAGTCGAAAGGTGGGGTTAGCTGGGGCCAAGCTAGAATAGCAGCCGCTATCAACCAAGGCCAGGTGAGGACATATATTTTTTGGTAGCCGCCAGCTAAAAGACCGGGGGTGGCGGCCAGGAGGGCGGCGGTAAAAGGCCAGGTGGGTAGCCCCCAGGCGCAGTTGGGGGGTCCTGTGAAATGGGCGGTTAAAAGACCTAGGCCTAGAACAATTAAGGGAATGAGGCCGGGGGCCGCCAAAAGTGGGGCTGAGCGAGGCCAGGCTGATAGGGCTCCGGCAACGGCCCCCAGGCCGAGTCCGCTTAACAGGGCCGTGAGGCCGCTTGTCGGCGGGGTCAGCATTAGGCCACCTAAGACGGCGCTTACTAGCCAGTCTAGATTGATTAAGGCCCGCCGGCGGCGGCCGGGAGCGGCTAGGACAAAGGTACCGGCTGCGGCGCCAGCCAGGAGGGCCGGCCCGCGCCAAGTGAAGGCCGTTAGCGAGCTTGGGCCTGAAAATATAGTTAGGGCTAGAGGTAGGGCTATTAGATTCAGCCGCCAGAAGTTGCTCGAGGTAGGACCGCGAGGCGGGAGAAAAGGGCCGTCGACTAGAATAAGGCCGGGGTCTGGGGGTTGAATCGGCAGCATAGGGAGAGTTTTTTAGACGACGGCTTATTGATAGCGATAATAGGTATGGAAATGGTTCAGGGGTCCTGGGCCATGCCCCGGCTGAAAACTTTGGTGTAATCCTTGGGTGACGTAATCTTTGGCCAGGCTAATAGCTTGGGGTAGTTCTAACCCTAGAGCCAGGTTGGCGCAGATAGCCGAAGATAGGGTGCAGCCCGTACCATGGGTGTTAAGTGTCTTTACCCGTTCACCGGGAAACCATATTTCGCCGATCGCTCCGGCTAGGAAATCGTCGGCTCCTTGGCTCTGGCCGTGGCCACCTTTAACTAGAATATTTTTGGCCTTGGTTTGGACTAGAAGCTCCCGCGCGGCGGCAGCCTGTTCGGTGGGTGTCTGCAGGGTACGACCCCCACAAAGAGCCCCAGCTTCCGGGATATTTGGGGTGGCGATCGTGGCTAGGGGTAGAAGCTGCCGCAAGGCCGCCATGGCTTCAGGTGGTAAAAAGTTATAACCCTGGGCACTGACCATGACTGGATCAATCACCGTAGGGATGAGGGAGAAGAAGGCCGCTAAAAAGTCCGCTACTGCTAGGGTATTAGCGACGCTGCCTAAAAGACCTATTTTGATAGCCGCAATCGGAAAGTCATCCGCCACGGCTTTAAGCTGGGCCGTAACTAGGGTCGGGGAGAGGCATTCCATAGCTGTGACGGTTAGAGAATTCTGTGCCGTCACAGCGCTGACGACGCAGCAGCCAAAAACGCCGTGAGCGGATAGGGTCTTAAGATCAGCTTCAAGGCCGGCCCCTCCGCCGGAATCCGAGGCGGAGATGATTAGGGCGCATTTTAAAGGTAGGATTTCTGGCACTTTAGAACTCCTTTTTTAAAGCGTTTTATCTGGCTGGCCGAGCCAGATAAAACTGGCCGCCGGACTGCTTTTATTCAGCGCTTCTTTGAATTAAATTTTACGAGCTCTTCTTAATCGATAGCGTTATTTATCAAGCAAAACTCAATTACACTTACAGTAATTGGAATAGATTATTTTATAAAATTATTCATAACATCACGCTTTAGTGAAGCGATTTTAAATTTAGATAAATTAATACCTTTTATGGGAGTTATTTTTTTTACTGAGCCTAACTTTTTACCTATATAATATTATAAATATGGTATTAAGCTTGTCATTTAAGGCTTTAGCAGAATATTTTTATAGACATATAGTTTAACTAATTTTGCATATTTGGTTGAGTTATCTTCTAAACTAATAAACACTATTAGCGTTTTTTTAGCGATTTGGTAACCGCACTGGCACTTTCAATTACGGTGGCTAGTTATTCTTCGCTAATTTTCGGAATGGATTGTTTTACAAAGGTTAATTCCGTTTTATTGAAGGTTGTATAAGTTAAAATAAATAATTTAGGATCGTTCGTTTTGATGATTTTTATCAAACTGGTGATATTTTTCTTTTGGGTGGTAATAAAGTTAGCCTTGTATTTTTGTTATCTACTCTTATTTTAATTAGCTTGCGCTGTTCAGTCCTTTTCATTATTTAATAATAAATATCGTAAGAGTTTCTTCTTATTTAAGATTTAATGGGGTATTCTTGCTAGCTTTCTATTGTCTCGTATAAGTTCAAATCTATGGATAGCATATATTTAATGGCTAGCATTTTTATGGCTTCGGCTATTGTAGGGTTAAAAGGAGTTGTTTTTTAAAGTATTTTGTTTCTTTTAGTCGGTTAGTTACTTCTAATTTAACAATTTGTACTATAAGAGCATATTTTTGATCTTCATAATGTGGGGAGATGTGTTTTATTTGGATATTTGAATAGCATTATTCTGATTACTTGATTTCCTATGAGACAACTATTATTTTTTAATAGTATCGCAAATACAAAAAGATTGAAACTTAAATTTTTTGGCTATTTCCAAGAATAAAAAATTTTTTAGTTGTATATCTGTTTATAAGTACCTAAATCAATTAGCGTCGAGTACCATCTTAACTAAGATGGCTTTAATTTTCTGGCCGGGAGCTGGGTATTCTTTAAGCTTGGAGAAGGTTCGACCTCTACGGTCGGGAGTTGATTCAATATTCAATATCTGGTGGGTTAGAGGCCGTATGACCCCTATATTAAGTAAGTTATTAAATTTTATGTATAATTAATATAATTAGCTTGACAATATCGTTTGAAAGTGTTGAAATAGTATCACTATGGTTGGAAAATTAGAAATTTTGGGCTTTTCGTTTCCTGCCTGGGTTAATATATTCCGGTCTATTCAAAGGGTCGGGTTGCAAGGCCGACCGTGGGCTTCCCCCGGTCAGCGAGCGGTTACGAGGTACTGACTGGTTCATTTTACAGGTTTATGATAATCGGTCAGCTGAGTTATTTCAGGAGTTTTTTCCCGCATCGTGGCGCTCGGGATCGTTGCCAGGGAACGAGACTTTAGGCTTATAGGCCGAAAAGGTCGGTAGTGTCCTTGTATTAAAATGAGGTAATTAAATTGGCCCATAACTCTCTAAAGTTGATCAGGGAACAGCTTTTAATGAGTAAAGCTGAACTGGCCCGAAAAGCGGGTGTCTCACCCTTGACCATAGATCGGATTGAAAACGGTAAGAGCTGTCGTATGGAGACCATGCGGAAAATAATTTTGGCTCTTGGTTATTCTCTGGAAGATAAAGACAAGATTTTTACCGACAATACCTGAAGTGCCTATTTTTATTCCCGATCCAGCCTAAGACCTTGATCCCCAATAGTCGTAGTATACGGCGACCCAGGTGATAGAGTCGTGATCAATGTTTTTATTGGCGGCCGGGGCGAGGGACTTAAAAAATCGTAACCGTTCACGAGACGTGTTTTTTTGTAGGTAAAAGCTTATAAACTGAGTAATGAAGATGTGCTTGCTTTATATAGAAAGATTTGATGACCTAGCGCAAAAATTGGAAGAGGAAGTACCTTCTCATGTTGCGAGGGGGTTGTCGTCTAGATATGCTTTAACCAGTTATATCTAGTTTTGAAACAGGGTCCCTGAGTTACAGTTCTATCTAGAACCACAAAATAAATGGGTTGTTCGGCCAAGTTATTGGTAGGTTTAATTTTCAGGTTGATGACGAAGTGTAGATACGAGTTATCATTTTTGCGGGAATACCTGGCCAAGCTCTTAGTTTTTTTACTGCTGGGGCTTTGAGGGCCTCGGCTCATAAACGTTCTCAGTATTTTTATAATTTATTGTGGATAGTTGTATCGGCTTATGTTCTAAATCGGTGATGAAACCGAAACAGGCGTTGCAATCGTTCCAGAAGCTTTAACCCATAATTTCAGGGTTCCGAGTTCTGATTTTCTGATAAAAAAGCGAATGTCGCTAATGGAATAACCTAGATAGAATTGAGTCTAGAACGGATAGTTTTTAAAATACTTATGATAGGGTGAGCAGTAGTCACAACCGAGTAACTCGGCAAGTTTTTCCCCAAAATAGGTTCATCTATATTTAATAAAGGTTGTTCGGGTAGAACACCCAAATTTTTTTATAAGAAGCTTTTAAAGCAGCAGAAGCTTTCTTTAAAGTATTAGCTATTTCTTCGTGACTGACAAGACATTCCACTACTTCAGCTACAAAAGATTACAAAGATGAATACGAGGTATGGGACTTACTTTTTAAAAAAATGAGATAGTTAACTAAATTAGGGTCTATGAGAACCAAGTTCTAATGACTTCAGAGGTATCTAACTACGATAAATCTTTCCACAACGGTTGTAACTGTAGGCGGTTCTACGATATTCAGTAAATTTCTGGGTTTTGGTGATTAGTTCAATTTGTTGTTGTACGATCTATCGCAACCGCATGTTTTTGGCTCTGGGATAAAATTCTGATTTAATTAAGTTCTTCGAGGATAAAAGGCGTACGGAAATTGAGCCCATGTCTTGGGTACGCTTCTAGTTTACGCTTTTTACCGCGCTTCTTTTGTTGATAGAGATTAGTACTATTAGACAATAGCGGCTTTGATGAGTTGCTGAATTTCTTTTGGACTCTAATTAGTTTAGTTTCCAGTTTGGTAATTTTATTTCGTAAGGTAGCTTTATTCACTTATAACAGAGCATTTTTATTGAACAAAACTTCAAGCGTCAGTTCAGTTCGTCCAGATGGTTAGTATAGTCGTTGGTTAATGAAGATTGATAGTAGTAAAGATTTTTCAACTGGGTCAGTTTCGCCTCTGTTTTTTAATAGGTCGCCTTTAGTTCTCTGAAATCCAAATAGAGATTGTAATATAGATTCACCGTCACAATAGTCGTCCCGATGAAAATAAGGGTAAAAACAATGGATAAAAATAAAATCAAAGGCGAAATCAAAAGATACGTTACCTCGCCCCTAGGGTGCAGGGTTATAAGATTCAAGCAGTTCTAAAGTACATTATTCTTGCTTTTATGCGCTGTTTATTATATCTTATTTGCTTTAGTTTGGTTGCTATCAATTAGTTTTCCAGGTCTCGGAAATTATTCGCCAATTTTGTTTAGTTTTCTTAAAAACAAGG
Organism: Candidatus Adiutrix intracellularis; assembly: GCA_001577715.1. Taxonomy (GTDB): domain Bacteria; phylum Desulfobacterota; class Desulfarculia; order Adiutricales; family Adiutricaceae; genus Adiutrix; species Adiutrix intracellularis. Next base: position 5,854 of record LQAA01000034.1, read on the forward strand.
GTTTTACGGCCGCGATCTTGAAGGAGGTCAGAGCGGTAATTCTGTTGGAATTCCACTCGGGCCACCTCGTCTTTGATTTCGATTACAAAACCGGAGATTTGTACCGTAATAACCTTAGCTTTCTGAATAAGTTTAGCTCGATGTGCTTTAAAAATTTTTAAATCCATACTTTTAGCCGGAATTTGAAATTCGGGGTGATAGAATTGAAAGTAGTTTGTTAGATCCTTTCCGGCCCAGGCTGCCGCCCATTGCTCCACTAGAGTGACTAACTCTTTTTGCTGGGCTTTACGGTCCGTTTTAACTTGAGTCTGGGTCCGGACTTCCGCTTCAACATTAGTCTTCGTTTCGGTCTGGACCTTAGTTGCCGCTGACAGGGCTCTGATCTCTTCTTTAGTTGGAATGGCAGAATCGGTGGCTGGCAATTCTTCAGAAATATTTATAGGTGTTAGCTTAGTTTCGACAGTGGTCTGGTTTTCAGCCGCGATTCGAGCTTCAGTCGCCGCCCGGTTGCCCTCAGGTTCAGGCTTAATTACGGTCGCGGTCAAGGAGGGGGTGGTTAGACCCAACTCTTTTTCTTTAGCTGTCAGCCATTTGGTAGTTTTAGAGACGGGATTGGATTTAAAATCTTCGCCGACGATTCGGTAGCTGCCGTCGCTTTCCTCTAGGTAAAGCTGCTTCAGGCCCATGGAAGTAAAGTGTTTATCACCCCTGTAATTTTGCTCAAAAACGACCGTAATGATATCTCGGTGGCGATAAATACGTAGATTTTTGATCTCTACTTTAATAGTTTTGTAATTGGTGGCCACATTTTTTTTATGAGTCATCCAGGCGGCGAAAGAGCGGCTGTCGGAGTTGACAAAGTCGGGGGAATATTTTTCTTGATAAGCCGTGTGATCTTTATTTTCCCAAGACCGACGCCAGGATTCAACAAATTCACGTACTTTAATGGCCTCTTGCTGAAGAGAGGCTACCGGCGCTAGAAGCAGAGTTTCATAAATTATTATAGGGGTATCGAATAGTTTAATCAGGTTTTCCAGCTTGGTGAGATCGGCATTTTCTAGTTCAATACAGCCGTTAGAATCATAATCAGTGAGGAGTTTATTGATGCCGTGTAGCCAGATACCGTAGCCTCCCCGGCCCAAGTGGCGGTCCCAGAAATTGGGATAGTCGGTAGGGTAAGCCAGGATGCCGTAAATGGGTGCAAGTTCGCGGGGTAGTAGTTTTTGGTTGAATATATAAAAACCATTGGGCGTTTTCCGGTCACCCTCCGTCATTTTATCACCTGATTCTTCACCGGTGGAACAAGGTATGATCCGTTCAAGGGTAATCTGGCCGGCCGCATCGTGGAAGTAAAGATAAAGCATTTGGTTAGCTTTATCCACTACCATAATATATCCGGGTGTTTCACCGGGATATATTATGGCGGTCGGCAGCATGTCCTCATCCGCCAGGGGATCGGCCTTCGCGATCTGGCCAGCTAAAATCAGACTAATAAATAAAAATTGGAACATAAATAACGTCGATTTAATCATGGTGATCCATTTATCTGAGATTATTTATTTAATAAATAATTTTGGGGGGCGACACGTCGGGCGACGAAGCGGTTACGCTAGGTCTGTGTCAGAGAAGCTGTAGCTTTAAGAATGTATAGTCAGTCGCTGTGTATAAAATAAAAGAGGCCGAAGGCGCCGACGTCCCTGACTCGGCTGACTTTGTTGGTTCGGCTGTTCCAAGTGTGGCTTCCGGTATCTTAAACAACGACGGAATTAGGCGGATTTTTCTGGTTACATGTTGGAATAAATAGTTTTTTCTATTAATTCAACTTTTTTAATTTTGCGGATAAAAATCCCCAGGCCTACGATCATGACTAAATCTCCGATGCTTTCGAAAATTTAAATTTAAATTATTATATAGGAAGTAGGTTTTTTTTTCAATATCTCTATTCCGATCTTCCGAATCCCAAGATTTGGTTGGAACCGGCCTCTTTTAAGCTTTGAAAAAATCGAAGATGGCTGTCTCTATTTAATTTATTTAATTATTTAAATAAGAAAACTAAAACTTATATATAAACTAAAAAAATATGTTTTTATTTGTAGAATTATTAACAAATATGCTATCTTAAAACTTAGTTTAAATTTAAACAGTCCATAATATATCCTTAAACTATAAGCACGTTTATCAAAAAAATAGTTTATTATAAAGCTGGAGACAAAGATTAATATAAGCTTCTTTTTAGCTGGTATAGTATTTGTTTTTTTAGTCGTTATAGTTTATATTTTCATGCTGCTGATGATGAATAATTCAACTCGGATGCTGGAAGTTATTATGACTATTATAGAGGGTGGTAATGATTTAAAATACAATATGGTAGTATAGTTGGCTGAAATAAAGACTTACGTCGCTGACCCAAACAACAAATCTATCATCTATAAACGCGCCCGTGTTTATATAGTCAACTCCTCTAATAATATTAACATCATTGAGATTAATATTAGAGAACAGAAGCCACTATTCTCAATATTCCGGAGGTCCTAACTAAGGGTATTGAATGCAACTACGTTATATATAAGGAATTCGCCTTAGAGATGCCGACTTTACAAAATGATATCCCACCTCATTACTATACTCTAGCTAAATTGCACGAAGATAGTGTTGTTTAAATTAATGTGGTTAAGTAGGGGGTAGGTAAAGCTACAAATAAAATTAGAATTATAGGATTAAGTAATAGTAACAGTAGTTTGTTAGAGTAAACACTTATTAACTGAGCTAGATCCAGATAATCCGAGACGATTTTGATTACTCTTTCGTCCTACTCAGTCGGTTTTTTTGCTGAGCGGTTAGAAAAGCTTAATTTTTTTTGAGGATGTCATAGATAAAGTCATTAGTGAGATGAAGGTCATAGACCAAACCGGCTAAACCGACGAAGTCAAGGAAAGAGCGCTTAAAAGCATTATTTTTTAATAAATGCTGATAAATTATCATTGTTGTTAGCGCTGAGACTATGGTTAGCGCCAAAGCTAACGTTAACTGAAATATTTATATGAATAAAATCACTCTGAGTGCTAAAGTTTTGGCCTACACTACGGAGGAGCTCTAATCCAACTCCATTATGACCATCAGGTAGGTCCTGCTGACAATATTTATTAATACCATCATATAATTATGGCCGTTAGCATAATTCTGATTTTTTTCATAAGTCAGAAGTACCACTATCTTCGCCAGCCAGGTTATTACCCTTTAACTGAGGGACTAATGAAATTGACAATACTTCCTGCTAATTATCTAATTTTGCCAAATCCTTGACCGAAGTGGTGACTGAAAAGGCCGCCAACCTAGAAGAAAACAGCATTGCTTTGGAAGAACTCTTTTTCATGATTAAATATAATTCTGATAACGTCATAGAGGCTAGTCGTTGGATAAGCAAGTTACGATTCGTCGTTAATAAAGTCAAAGTTTCTATGAATAACGCTATTAAGGTAATGATAGAATTCATTACTTTAGGTAATAAAATTTATAAAAATATCAAAATTATTAATGGAATAACCTTCTAATTTAATCTTTTAGCTTTAAGTGTGGCTGTTAAATTAGTTCGAATTGACGAAGCTGGGGTCGGTTTAATTGTGGTGGCTGGTGAAACTTTCGGGCCGATGGTTTAAAAGAATAGTGAAATCTCTCGGCCCAGGGATCGGGTTTGAAGCAGGTTGAAACCTAGAATATTGGGATCTTTCTTTGTGTAGCCATGGAGGGTAGGCCGAGACTAAGTTAGGAACGGTGGGGCGGACACCCCGGTCGTTTAGTCTAGTTAGAGCCAGTGGTAGAGACGGAAGATTAACTCTTTTGTTGACTAGCATGGTCAGGCTTTGACTATCTAGAAGCTTAGCGATGCATTTGGGCCTGATATAATTATTGTAATTGCCCAAAATACTCTAAATGTCGTAAGGAGTCTAATTTAAGTAGTTCAATGGTTTACGATAAATTTAATTAGATTCTGGATTCTGGTCTAGTAAAATAATGGTAAAAATCGACTAGATAGGAGGGTTTAGTCGTAGCTAGAGTTATCGTCCGTTCCAGTCCCTCTTGTCTGGTCCACAACCCCACATAGATATTGGGAAAATAGGCGATAAGAAAGCTGTTTAGGCTAGGCGGAAGATTTGGTATAGTTAGGGTCAGGCGCCGCATTAGCTTTAGGTGGTTTTGGTGATAAACGCAGTAACCGGTTTGAACCTAGAAGACCCTAAAGCTCCGCCCGTTGTCCCGTCATTTTTAGCAAATCTCGCCATTAGGTCTGAAGTTTTGGGGAAGCTTGCCGGTGGTTGAGGTGGTCGTTACTTGCCAACTCGATTCAGGAGGTAGGCTGCAGTGACCAGGTGTAGAATTAGAAAAAAATAAACGATCTGCCAGGGGATATAGGGCTTACTTACCAATAAGGACTGGGCAGCTCCGACCGATCAGTCGTAATATAGAATGTTATGGTGCAGAACCAACCGAAGTTAAAGACGATAAAAATAAGGTGAACCAGGCGCTTAAGTATGAAAGAGCGGTCGAATCTTCAAAGCTACAGGTATTAAGCGATAATATACTCGGTTAGGGAAAGTAAGATAAACAAAAGGCCCCGATAGTTGTGGATAATCTAGTTAAAACTTATAGAGAGCATAAGAAGAGAGGTGGCCTTCTCGGCTAAAGCCTTAAAGAACCGGTCTGAACAGCTGGGAGCATAAAAATGAATGAGGCCCCGCTGTTCGGGAGGTGAGGTGGATGATTAACGACCCAGATGAAGCCGTGATAACGATCGACTATTTTCTTGACTATGGATAATCCCAGACCCGTCCCATCGCTTTTTGAAGTGAAAAAAGCGTTAAAAATATTCGGCAGAATATTATCGGGGATACCGGGGCCGGTATCGGTTATTTCGCAGGCCACATAGTTTTCGTCGCCCTCTTTGTTCTTAAAAAGCCGCAGATAGATTTTACCCCCCCCTGGTCCCATAGCCTGAGCGGCGTTATAAAAAATGTTCAGGACAATGTGCATAATTTGGCTGTCGTCAGCGGAAACTTTAGGTAGATTCGGTTCTATTTCAGTTTCTAGAGTCAATTTTTTTCGTTCCAGTTCGTGCTTTAGTGTAGCTATAGTTTCCAGCACTTTAACCTCAAGCTTAAATTCCCGTACTCGGCCTTTCTCATTGCGGGAATAATCCAAAACATTATTCAGAACCTTGTTGACCCGCGAAACCTCTTCCCAGATTACTTCTGCATACTTACGTAGAGGATCATTTTCGGATATTTTTTTCAGAAGTCGCTGGGTAAAGCCGCCTATGGAGACTAAGGGATTGCGCACCTCATGGGCTAGGTGGGCGCCCATTTCTCCTTGGGCGGCGGCTTTTTCTACATCAATCAGGCGCTCTCGCACCTGACTCAGGGTTCGGTTGGCTTGTTCTAGGTCATCATAGAGGCAGGCGTTTTCAATCGCTAGACCTGCCTGGTTAGCCAGCATAGCTAAATCGCGCAGACTATCCAGAGTTATAGGACCGTCGCTGAGGGAACGATCCACGGCGATAACTCCTACCTCGCGATTTTTAGCGACCATGGGCACAACGGCATAAGTTTTAAGGCCGAAATCCTTCAGATCTACATTATATTCCATATCGAAAATTCGGGAGCCCAGCATGGCTTTTTTTTCAGTTAAAGCCCGAGAAATAATTATGGGGTTATCGGGGAAAACCGGAATTTTAATTCCCATTTCCTGGCCATGCGTCAGCATTTGGACGGACTCTTCTTTGGAGGGGGTTTTTAAAATATCCACCAGGCTTAATTCGCAGTCGGAAAAATTATCGAGCCCGCGTTTAGTAGACCAAAAAGCAGAACTAAATAAAGCGGGGTCCTGCTCCTCAGTTTTTTCTTCTAGAAGTAGAATCAGAACCTGATCAAAACCTAGACCTCGCTGGTCGGTGAGAGAACGGGTTATGATCCAGACTAGTTCATCATAATGTACTGTGGTCATCATGGCGCTAGAAATATCATAGAGGACGGATAGCTGAGAGACCATCTTTTCGTTACTACGTGCCAGAGTTTCTACTTTTTTGAAAGTTATAGCGTTTTCCAGCACCCCGGAGATCATATTATTCATAGAAAATAATAGTTCCAGATCGTCGCGGTCAAAGAGATGGGGGGCGATGGTGGCCTGAACTCCTTGGCCGCCGAGTTTATTAAAAAGAGAGATGCTGCCCTGGTGAGGTCCCTGAAAACTTAAAGGACAACTGATGATAGTACCGTTCATTTCAGTTTCTGAAAGTTCCATGGCTTGGAGATCGTCCCTCAGATAGCCGCTAAAGCTAGTTTTGCGCGAAAGGGCCGAGGCCACCGAGGCTGGCAGCATTTTGGAGGAGTGGTAGCGGTCGAAGTTGTAGGCCTGGGGGATAAGACCATATTGTGACGAAAGAGTCAGAAACTGACCTGTTTCATCTAAAATGTTTACCGTACAGCCATCGGCTAGGAAAATGCCTGTGGCTATCTGGGGGATCATAATCATAATTTTTTCTGTATCAATGGTGGAAGACAGAGTACGGCCCAAATCGCTCAGAACATTTAAAGCGCTTAGACGTTTGCGGGTATCGGTGGCCAGTTGAAAATTTTTGAAGGCTATGGTTAGTTCGGTGGTTACCGCCTCCAGTAAAAGAGCTTGAGTTGGATCCAGTTCTCTAAATTCGTGCCTCAGGAGCATTAAAACTCCGTAGGTTGTTTTGTCGTCTTCTAAAGGGGTGACTAATAGGCAGTTTTTGAAAGGTTCAGCGAAGGCGGCCCAGTCGCGGGGCAGGGTTTCGATATCAGCTGAATCGGCTAGGAGGGTCTTTCGGCTGGTCAGACAGCGTCCGGCTAAATTATTATGAAGTGGAATGGGATCTAAACGAGGCCAGGCGAGGTCGGTCTGCCACAAGGGCATCAGTTGGTGACGTTCGCGATTCAGCGTCAGTAAAATAGCTGCTTCAAAGTTTAGCTCCCAGGTTATAATATTTAAAAAACTGTTGACTTTAAATTCGTACTGAGTGTTAGAATTGGAAAGTTTTATCAGTTTAGCTAAAATGGTGGTTAGATCGGTTTGAGATGAAAAAGGCATAGGTTAATCGCGCTTTTCGGCTATTTTAAGAACCTGGCGGTAGACGTCGAGATAGCAGGAGGCGGAAATATCCCAGGAATAATTAAGGTTCATACCCCGGCGCATGGTTTCAGCCCAGGGGTGTTTATCGTTGAAATCTCGGATTGCCCGAGCCAGAGCCTCCAGAAATGCTTCCGCTGAATAGCTGTTAAACTTATAGCCGGTGCCCTCACCGGGGTTAGTGGCTAAATCAAGTACCGTATCGTCTAGTCCGCCAGTACTATGCACTACCGGTACCGCTCCGTAACGAAGAGCGTAGAGTTGCTCAAGCCCGTAGGGTTCAAAGCGTGATGGCATAATGAAGATATCCGAACCGGCCAGAATATTATGAATTAGTTTAAGAGAGTTAACCTTTTTATAACTTAGGCGGCCCGGCCAGCGCTCAGTGGCCTCAGTTAGATAATCCTGATAATGGGTTTCGCCCAAACCCATGATGGCTAGGTTGATAGGTAGATTCATCATATCTTCGAGAGCCGTGATCGTTATATCAAGACCTTTGCGGGGTAAGAGGCGACAGGTCATAGAGACCATGGATAAATCAAGATTAGTAAAACCAAAAATTTTCGCCAGATTCCGGCGGCACTCGGCCTTGCCCCTCAAGTTATCGGCGGAATAGTTAGCAATAATATGGGGGTCGGTAGCCGGATTCCACGTAGCGTAATCAACCCCGTTTTGAATCGGAATAATGTAATCCTGTCGGGTTTGTAGAACGCCCTCCAGCCCTAGACCAAAGGTTGGAGTTAGAGTTTCCTTGGCATACTTTCGGCTGACGGTGGTGATTAAATCAGCCGCCAGTAAACCCGCCTTGGTTAAATTCATCTGACCGTGAAATTCTAGTCCCTCATAGGTGAAAAGGCTCCAGTCTAACCCGGTCATGACGAAGTCATAATTTAGAAAAAGGCCTTGATTGGCTAGATTGTGATAGGTGAAAACCGTGCCGGCCTTTTTTAAGTTTGGGTACGAAGCGCGCCAGTGCTTAAGGCACATCGGTACCAACCCCGTCGGCCAGTCGTGGCAATGAATAATGACTTCCTGATCCGGGTTGGCCAGTTTGCTGGCGGCTAACAAGGCCGCCCGGGAAAAGAAAATGAAGCGTTCAGCGTTGTCGTCGTAGTCGCCGAATTCGTTGCCGTAAACTCCAGGTCGGTCGAAAAGTTCATCAAAACCAACTAGTACCGCCTGGTGGGCCTCGCCTGTATCCCCGCGATAGAAATGAGCTATTGGTCGGGATAGGGATAGATCAATTTCGGAACGCCATTCGGGAATTTCCGTAAATTTTTGGGGGGTCATGTTTCGGTGTTTAGGTACCACCACCGTAACCTGATGACCTTGGTTAGCTAGAGCCCGAGGCAAATGGAACGATACATCAGCTAAACCACCTACCCGGGAAAAGGGAACGGCTTCCGGGGTAATGAAGATAATCTGCATAAACAGCCCCCTTTCCGGTAATAACAAGAAATTTTTGTAACTCTGACTCCAGAGCCGATTTTTTCAGGTCTCCCCGTCAGCTATTTTATATGATTCCTTTAGATAGTCCAAGCCTCGCAACAATGAATATAATATTTTAGTATAATCTTTTTAGTCTCAATTATCAATAATAAAATCGTAACAAAACAAAACAATTAACAGGTGTACAAAAAAATAATCACTTTTGTTCTTTAGTTCATATAACCTCTTTAGGCTTGTAACGTCTAAAGAGAGTCTCTTCAATATTTCGTCTCCAAAAACCACTCTTGGCTTTGGACATTAAGATTAAGAGGTGTTGGCACTTTCAATATTCCAATGCATCCCAGATTGCTTTAAACGTTGCTGAAGTACGGTTCTGTTTCCGTTTTCAATGGTTCTGCTATTGATAGGCTAACCTTTTCTTAAAATGAAGCGTAATAAAGATGTCTTTATTATTTTTCAGGTATTCAATCAGGTTGAACTTATTTCTTAGCCAGCTGATTTTTATTGAGGCCCCTTATCTTACTCAAGATTATTGCGATTCGGTTAACTTTTATAAGTTTATATAGTCTATTCGGTCTAGGGGCAGTACCTAGACGATCCTTAAAAAGTGTTTAAAATAAACACTAATTCAAGTGTTGTGAGTTTTATAATGATGCGTAAGGTGCTTTTCTATTGAAAGACTATCTTTCAACAAAAATATTGAAAGTGGGGAGTGCAGATCCATTCTTAAACAATTTGATCATTTCACAAACCTTCAAGTTGTTTTATAAACAACGTTTCACATATTAAACGAATATTTTTGATTGGATATCCCTGATTAGAATAGCTTTTCTTAAAGCTCTTGCTCTAAGAATTTTCATGATATTTTTCTGGTTAGTCGTAAGTAAGTATCTTGAGGAGTACTTTATTCCAATTAAATCTTCTTTGAATAAAACACCTAGCTTTAACTGTAGCGATGGTGTTCTCATACATCCCTCGAACAAGAGAGTATTTCGACTGGGTTTTAAGGTAAACTTCGGACTTTATGGTCGAAATTATACTATAATTAATACGATTAATTAAAAATTAGGTGACTAATATATTTTTAAGGTCCAATCATTTAGAATCATCATTACGGGATAGAGTCTTAGCGAAAAATAAGGCCTTTTCGAACAAGTAGAAAAAATTGAGGCTCTGTTGGGCGTTTGGGAATAGTTTTCCCTTTATATTTTTGATTTAAGTAGCCCCATCGCTCAAAAGAATAGTGTGTTAATAGATTTCGTAATCGTTACGAAGAGCGAAAGCGAACATGTGTTGTTTGAAGGCGTTGATATCTCCGAGAAGCGTTATGTATTCGTAAATATTTAGTTGTAGACTAAAAACTGTATAAAACTAATCAAAAAACTGGTTGACACGATTTTGCGAAAAAGGACTTAATGAAGGGATGACTATTTTAAAATGTTCTTATCATACTTTTATAACCCAGTTAAAATTTGCTATCGGATGGTTGATAGGTTAAAAGTAGGACCATCTGTTTGAATGCGTCTCCGGTTACTACAGGACCACTTTTATCTGAAAAATCTGTAGGATATTATTTTTAGAACATGAAGATAGTTAGCTTTTATGATTTTCAAAGACACAAATCACAAGAAGTTTGTCAAAAATGACTGCAACCCGGTAGTTGCAGTTAAAAACTAACATCATTAAGGCGCTCAACCAGGACTCGAGGTAAAGCTCTTGAACTAGTAGACTAGTTAGATTATATCGAAATATTGGAAAGGAACCATTCTAAATTACCAAAATGAGTTTAGCGTAAATAAGGATATGTAAGCTGCCAGATTTTTGAAAATAAAATCTTTATCGTTATTATTGAGTACAGAGCCTGAATTCTCGTTAATCACCGAAAAGATCCACGCTTTCTACAACACACACCATTTAAGGGAACTTACTACTATTAAAGAAGACGATGTATAAAAGCGGAAATATTCTACCACATTAGAAGCCCTCCCTCTTTCTATCTATATATTGTAAAAATAATATTCCTACTTTTGAAGCCTTTAACTTGATCTTTAGAGATCTTAAAGCAGAGTTTCGAATGTTTCGAGATTTCTTGAAAGAAACCTTAGGAAATGAAATTAACGTCTTTACGACTATCACTGCGTTTAACATTATGAGATAGATGAGGGAAGTGAAGCTTTACTTGTAGTTGATGAGTTTAAGACTTTTGACTGCGTTTTATGTCAATATAATTTACTATGCTTAAATTAATGCCTAGTTTAATATTTTTGAGGATCGATTGCCTTAAAGAAAGTCTTCGCTGCTTTAAAGGCTCCTTATAAAGAGATCTTGAATGCTCTGTCCGAATAGCCTTTGTTAAATATAGATAAGACTAGACATGAAGAAAAGGGTTATCATTTTTGGAACTAGGTTTTCTATGTTGATTTATTTATGATGTTTAGAATATTAGCTTATCGATCGTTAGAGAATTTCCGATTAGTTTTTGGGAAAAATTTGCTGGATTACTTGGATGTAATTATTATTTAGTTTATCATTAGGTATTTGAAAGATCGCCTAACCTAGACTTAAGTCTATCTGGTTTATTTCATTATGGGTACACGCTTTTTTATCAGAAAATCAGAACTTAGAAGTTCGAAGTTACGGGTTAAAGCTTCTGGGACGATTACGACGCCTGTTTCGGTTTAATTATCGATTTATAAGGAAAGCCGATACAACTACTCATGACAAATTATAAAAATATGGAGAATGTTTATTAAACGAAGCCCTCAAGGCTTTGGCGGCAAAAGAAGTCGAGAACTTAGTTAGGTATTTTCGTAAAGATGGTATTTTATATAAATTAGCTAAGCAAGCCATCCGTTTTGTTGTTTTGGATAGAGCCATAATTTAGGGAACTCGTTTCGAAATCGGATGTAATTGGTTAAAGCGTGCTTAGATGGTTAATGCTACTTGAGCTATGAGGAAGTATTCCCTCTTTTAATTTTTACGCCAGACGATTAACTCTTTTTACACAAAGCGTGTACACCCTTAATTATTCAATTTATAAATTTTCACCTGCAAAAAAAATATGTTTCGTAAATAGTTATCTCGGATATAGATTAACTTATTTCTATTGCAGACGATTCGGGTGAAAAGTAGGAGAGGAAGGGGCGTATTTTTATCTTTGCGAAAGGTGACGCCTGGCTCTGACTTGCCAAAGCGCGGCCGCTGTGATTATCCAGTAAATATACATCATGGGTTTAAGGGTGAAGATTTGGTCGACCAGTCCATTGAGTAGTAATTGTAAGTTGACAATCATCGCGGCCCACACCCAAAAAAAGGTTTCTGGATCAGGGCTATGGCGGTGAGGCCAAATTAAAGTGAAGGCGCTCGCATGTAGGGCTAGAAAAGCCACCAAGCCCACCACCCCACTTTCTGCTAGAATATTGATAAAAAGTTGGTGGGTATGGTAGTAACCTATTGTTTCAGGTAGGAAGCTTGGGACAGCCGCTGGGCCAATGCCTAGTAAGGGATGTTCTTTGAAAATAGCCCAGCCGTGTTTCCAGGCCGATAGACGTAGGAAGTTATTGTAGTTAGAATGCCCTTCAAATATTTCTAGGAATCTGGAGATTACCCCTGGATTTAAAAAAAAGACCGCGAAAACTATAACGGCTAGAAGCATCAACCCCAGTAGGGTCGCCCGGGTAAAAGTACGTCGGTAAACCCAGAGAATCAAGAGGGATAATAGCGGGGTCGTCAACATTGTTATCCGGCTGCAATTATGTAAAATGGCTACCGCTGAAGCCAGTAAGGCCAGTAAAAAAAAGGCGGTCTCACCCCAACGCTTAGCGATGAAGGATCGTAGTAGGGCGGCTAGCATTAAAGGAGTTAGTTGGGCTAAAACAGCCGTCAGTTCAATAATCCCTAAATGGGCTTTGGCTCGTAGACAAGTCAGGCTGTAACCGGCCTCTCGAGAAGTTAATAAAGCCGTTACCATCAATCCGATACCATATAAAAAGGGCAACCATTTTAAGATATGCTGGTTTTGACTAAAAGCTAACCAGGCTAGGGGTAGAGTCGCTAAAAGATATAGAATTACGCTCAAATAGCGTAGACCCCGAGACCAATCTTGGCCGCTTACGATCGTCAAAAGGATTACGGCGCTATAAATGGTAATCCCAGCTAGCCATCGCTGGGGAAGAGGCGGGGGAAAGAGGGTATCGTCAGAGGTATTCCGCCAGGGCCTACTAAGTAGCCAGACAAGTCCCCAGAGAGCCAGAAGACCGAAACTTATATTAACCAGCCCACGGGCGAAGACCCCGAAAAAGGCGGTCAGACCTAAAAGTAGCGGACCGACTTGATTAAACCGAGACCAGGATTTAGCAGAGATACCCAAGATGGGCCACCTTAATTATATTTTATAAACGGTTTTTAAGTTGAGTTTTCCTCCAAGAATACAGTTATTTTAAATAATGGATTGCCTAACAATTGTCAAGATATTTATAAAATACCCAAAACTCTGATTTTTACTACCTGTTTATGAGACGTGTTTTTTTTGCAGGTGAAGGTTTATAAACTGAGTAGCGGAGAATATGCCTGCTTTGCATAGAAAGAGTTGATAGTTTAGCGTAGAAATTGAAAGAGATAATACTCCTTTATGGTGTAAGTATCATTAGCTGTTCAGATGCACTCTGACTAATTACGTCTAGTTTTGGAACAGGTTCCTTGAGTAATAATTTTATCCAGAACCATGATATTAATCACTATCTTTACGGAAATATCGAGCTAAGTCCTTGGCTTCTTTTTATTGTTGGGGTCTTGAGGACCTTGTTTTGCAAATATTCTTAGTATATTTGCAATTTATTGTGAATAGTTGTAACGACTTTTGTTTTGGATCTATGATGAGATTTAAATAGGCGTTCTAATTGTCCTAGAAGGTTTTACCCATAACTTCGGGCTTCTGAGGTCTGGTTTTCTGATAAAAATCGGATTCTTTTAATGAAATAAGCCAGATAAAATTGAACCTGGGTCGGGCAGGCTCTCAAATACTTGTGATAGACTGATGTAGTGATTACAGTTAAGTAGCTTAGTAAAAATTTCCCCCAGAACTGATTGGAGAACCTTTAACGATCGAAGGCTGATATTCTAAACATCGCGAATAAAGTGATCCGAGAAAAATAGATCCGAAAATAATGACATTCTCTTTGTTTCCGAGTTTATCTATATTTAGTCGATCCTTAAAAATATATTAATCATTTAATCTTTAATTGGTTGGTCACATTAATTATAATATAATTTCAATTATAAAATTCAGAATTTACATTAAAATCCGGTCGGAATACTCTATCCTTCGAGGGATGTATGAGGATACCATCATCACGATCAGGGCAAGACATTTTGTTCAAGTGGGATTTACTGAAGCAAATCAGTCCTTAAGATGCCTACTCATAACCGATTAGAAAAATATTATGGAATCTCTTAGAGTAAGAATTCCAAGAGTGCTATTTTGATTAGGGACATCTAGCTGAAAATATTCGTTTAATTCGTAAGTTAGTGGCTACAAAATAATTTGAAGATGCAAGCGATAATCAAGTTATTTAAGAGTAGATATGCAATCTCTAAGTTCAATATTTTTATGGAGAGATAACCTCCTAATGGGGCGCATCCTGCGTGTCATCGGATTTAACGTATCTTCGCTAATGCATTGGAGTCGAAGGAGTAGAGAAAAAATTAAGGCCTATATTTTATTGCATAAAAAGGAAGTACGTGGGAAAGAAGTTTTTTTGACACTATTACTTAAAAAAAGAACATTATCTATTTAACTAATTCTAAATTACAAATAAAAATGATAATTAATTTTTGGAAGGTAGTGTCGTTTATAGGGTTTTTATGCCGTAAATAAAAAAAAGATAAAGGAAAACATCAAAATAACCAATTTCTGCAGGAGTTCTAAAAAGGATAAAGAAATAAAGAAAACTAAGAACTATCTTAAGATTACGGTTTTGATATTGTTTCGTGAAGTTAAGCGAAAAAAATAGCGGCTAATTTAGAAATTTATTAAAAACACTTTAAGCTTTTTAAGTATGTTTTAATCCGGTAGCAAAAAGGTAAAGATAAAAATTATAGTTTATAATAAGTTAAAAATACTCTGCGTAGCAAAGGTAAAAACAAAGGAAATATGAGTTCGTTTCGAAAGTTTCAATAATAGCTATTAAGACTCACGATATGAGTGCAGTTACCAAATTTTTAACCGGAACCTCTACGATGGTGACATACTTGACAATACAATTTAACAAGTGGCCATAAAATTTAACTATAAATCAGATTTAGCGATTTGTGGCTGAGGTTATTAAAATTGTAAAATGATTGAAGGGATCCAAAAATTAACACCATAAAATCAAGCTCAAAAAATTAGTGAATCTGAAAAACAAAAAAAACAGAAAATGTAACAAATAACTAGGAGGAGAAGTTTTATTTATATTTAGTAATTTTAAAAGTTTTGACCGAGTTTTGCGCTAATAGAACACGCGGTATTTGAGTTAATACCTGTGTCAAAACACTTTTTAAAAATCGATTATTTAGAGAGAGTAAAAATAATAACCTTGCCAAAATAAGCGTTTATTATTATGTGGATATAACTAGGACAGTACTCAGTCTTTATTGTTTTTAAACTTTTCCTTTCACACAGTTTACGTAATACTTTATACATATTGATCTTAAGCTCCCCATAGATCGTTCGCTTATGGTGCTTCGGCGTAACACTATTTAATAATTACATTCCCATTTCGTATAAGGTAAGCTATTTTTTTCATTCAGATAGTTTCTTTATGTCTTTTTGATGCGGTTGCTAAACCTTTATCAATTTAACGTTCGAAGACTTTTTTAATTTAGAGTTAAAGCTAAAGAACGGTTACTAGTCAGTATAGTTAGTAGTTTGTTTAAGTCTAAATGTACAATAAAAAAATAAATTAAACTATAAGAGGGGTACAAAAAATAAGTATTCCATTTAAATTTTCCGCTATACTACTTCCTATCCAAACTTAATGATGGAGAATTTATGTGAAAAACAATACTATTAAATGAGATAAGTCTATAACTTCGCTTGCTCTAGATAACCTAACTAGAGTATATCTTGACTTTCGGTAAGATTATCCAGAAAGTCTCAATCTAGAAATCGTTAAAAAGTTTCTTAAAGCTCTTTTTAATTTTATGAAAAAATTTAGGCGAGGAACGGCTGGAGCTGAACATTTCTTGACTGTAATGTAGATAGAAAATTATGATGTTGCAGCTTTAGGAGAACTAAAAAAAGATTTAAAGTTACCGTGTAGTGAAATACTGAAAATGAACGAGAATACTTTAATAGGCAAAAAAATTAGATGCTACAAAAAGGGCTCAAGTTGAGGAAGTATCGATTCCTTCCTAGGATTATTATAACAATGCTGGTAAGTTACCGTTCACGTAACTAGGCTTAATATCTCCTTGCCTCCGATCAACGCCAAAAGACTAAAAAAACTAACAGGTAAAAAAGATAGCTTCTCCTCTTAAGGAAGTCATTAATTTGGATCCACTTCTATTTAGTAAAGATTATTCGAGTCATACTAAAAATAGTGCATTGAGTGCAAGGGGCAAACTCTTATGCGGTAGCCCAGAAAGTCTTAGTGCGTAACATCCCCATAAACGTAAACAAGGAGACCATACGGATCGTGGCCATTATTGTGAGGGAAGTAGTGTTCAAAAACGACGAGACCGAAGCTGTAAAGGCTTATAGTTACTTCAATTCTAGAAAGTTATTGTTTCTAAAGCCAAAAAAGCCACAAGTTATATCTTGAAGTCGATTGGGGCATACGATACGTCAGGCAAAAAGACAAAGAGGAATCGACTTGGAAAGAGTACTTAAGCTCGAAACACAAAGGGAAATTTATTCCCGAATGTCTAACAGATCCTCGATTTTTTCACATATGCGAAACCACCTTAATCTTCGCTAAGGTCATATCCAACAACGATGAATCTAAGTACCTCCTTTGGACCAGAATTATGTGAATTTATTAAGACTAGTCGAGTCGTAGAGGCCTTGAGTAAAAATAGAGCCTCAATAAAAGCCAGTTGACCAAAAGTAAATTCAACCTGATTAGATACTTGGAGAACAACAAAGACAACATCGATTACGATTTATGTCTAAAAAAGGTTGGTTAATCGGTAGCAGAACTATTGAGATCGGGAATAAAACCGTACTCCACCAACGTTTAAAGCAACCTGGGATCTGTTTAGACTATTAAAAAGTAGCTAGTACGTCCTAATCTTAACGTCCAAAGCTAAAAGCTGACTTTAAAATGAGATATTGAAGAAACTCTCTTTAGGTACTACAAGCTTGAAAGGAATATATGAACTAAAGAATAAAAAGAGTTTATTTTTTGTTCGCCTATCGAAGAATACTATTAAAAGCTTGAATGTACGTATCTAATCAGTTTAGAAGAAGAATTACCCGTAAAAAAGACTACGTGTGCATCTCTTGGCAAGGTTACTACAGAATCGCCATTTATTCCTGTAACCTGTACGAAACCAAGGTTACTAC
>LQAA01000035.1 GCA_001577715.1 Candidatus Adiutrix intracellularis
GATCCTCGTTTTTTTCACATATGCGAAACCACCTTAATCTTCGCTAAGGTCATATCCAACAACGATGAATCTAAGTACCTCCTTTAGACCAGAATTATGTGAATTTATTAAGACTAGTCGAGTCGTAGAGGCCTTGAGTAAAAATAGAGCCTCAATAAAAGCCAGTTGACCAAAAGTAAATTCAACCTGATTAGATACTTGGAGAACAACAAAGACAACATCGATTACGATTTATGTCTAAAAAAGGTTGGTTAATCGGTAGCAGAACTATTGAGATCGGGAATAAAACCGTACTCCACCAACGTTTAAAGTAACCTGGGATCTGTTTAGACTATTAAAAAGTAGCTAGTACGTCCTAATCTTAACGTCCAAAGCTAAAAGCTGACTTTAAAATGAGATATTGAAGAAACTCTCTTTAGGTACTACAAGCTTGAAAGGAATATATGAACTAAAGAATAAAAAGAGTTTATTTTTTGTTCGTTTTTTAGTTATTCTCTTGGATTAGTTGGAAGCTACCTGGGTTTGTGTTATACTTAAAAATTAGCCCGGGCCCTTAAGATCGGCTGCGCCTGGTCTATTTTTGGCCTTTCAATCTTTAGTGTTTTAAAGCGACCCGCAAATGAGTGAAAAAAAAGATTATAAAAATACCCTGAACCTACCGAGTACCAATTTTCCCATGAAGGCCAGGCTAACCCAGTTAGAGCCCAAACTATTGGAACGCTGGCAGCGGGAAAACCTCTATCAAAAAATTTTGATTCACCGGGCTTCGGCTCCACTCTGGGTTCTGCACGATGGTCCGCCCTATGCTAATGGGCATATTCACATGGGCCACGCTCTAAATAAAATATTGAAAGACATTATCGTCAAATCCAAGTCTATGGCCGGCTATCAAACACCATATGTACCGGGTTGGGATTGCCATGGCTTGCCTATTGAACATCAGGTTGATAAATTATTGGGCTCTAAAAAGAAAGAAACAAGTCAGGGAGATATTCGCCGTAAATGTCGGACCTATGCGGAAAAATTTGTGGCCATTCAGTCGGCAGAATTCCAGCGGTTAGGTGTTTTCGGCGAGTGGGATAACCCCTATCTGACAATGGCCTATGAATATGAAGCGGTCATCGCGCGGGAACTGGGTCGTTTCGCTTTATCAAAGGCTCTGTTTCAAAGTTCTAAACCGGTTATGTGGTGTGGTTATTGTCGTACGGCTCTGGCTGAGGCAGAAGTTGAATACGAAAAACATACTTCCCTTTCCATCGACGTGGCTTTCGCCCTTAAAACTGATCCGGCCGGTCTGGACCAGCGTCTAGCTGGAGAATTAGTCTTTTTTGTAATTTGGACTACCACTCCCTGGACCATACCTGCTAATCTAGGCTTAGCTTATAACCCGGAATTTAAATATGGAGCCTACAAAATCGCTGACGGTCGCATCCTCGTTTTGGCTGAGGTTTTGGCGGAAACGGCTCTGGCCCGCTTTGGCCTGACGGCGGAAAAACTATTGACTCTAGATAATCGTAAATTTCAGGGTTTGGTTGTCCGTCATCCCTTTTATGAGCGTGATTCCAAAATTATTTCGGCTCAGTATATTACCTTAGATCAGGGCACCGGCCTCGTCCACACCGCACCTGGTCACGGGCGGGAAGATTATGAAACTGCCCTGGCCCACGGTCTACCTATTTTTTCTCCTTTGGATGATGCGGCCTGTTTTACCGCGGAAGTTCCAGAATGGGCTGGAACTCCGGTTTTATTGGCTAATGAATTGATTATCAAACATCTTCGCAGCCGGGGCGCTTTATTGGCCGTGCGAAATATCGACCACCAGTATCCCCACTGCTGGCGCTGCCGTAAACCTTTGGTTTTTCGCTCAACCCCTCAGTGGTTTATTTCTCTTGATCAGACTACCTTAAGAGATCAGGCTCTTATGGCCATAGACGGCGTTCGTTGGGTGCCGGCCTGGGGCCGGGAACGGATTCACGGTATGATCGAAAACCGGCCAGACTGGTGCATCAGTCGTCAGCGTTCCTGGGGGGTGCCAATCACCGTTTTTTTGTGTCAAGATTGTGGCGGCTGGCATTATAGTCAGGCAATCAGTGATCACCTTTTCCAGCTTATTAGCGCTCACGGGGCTGATGTCTGGTTCGACCGTCCCTTGGCTGACTTGCTTCCTTCCGGTGAAAAATGCTGTCATTGCGGTGGCGATAATTTTGAAAAGGAAACTGATATTTTAGATGTCTGGTTTGATTCCGGTTCCTCTTTCGCCGGGATGCTAGAAAGCCGGATCGGTATGCCCGATCAGGCTGATATGTATTTAGAGGGCTCCGATCAACACCGAGGCTGGTTTCATTCCTCTCTCTTGATTTCCGTCGGTAACCGCGGGCGGGCCCCCTATCGCGAGGTGCTTACCCACGGCTATGTGGTTGACGGGCAGGGACGTAAGATGAGTAAGTCCCTTGGCAATACCCTGGCCCCAGATGATGTCATCAAAAAATACGGGGCTGACATTCTTCGGTTGTGGGTGGCCGCTGAAAACTATCAGGATGATATTCGCATCTCCAGCCAGATTTTAGATATGCTAGCCAAGGCCTATTTTAATTTCCGTAACTGCGCTCGTTTCATTCTCGGTAATCTAGATGATTTCAACCTGGAGTTGAATGCCCAGCCTCTAGCCAAACTTAGTAGTATGGATCGCTTCACTCTACACCGACTTAACCAACTGGTACTTCGGGTGACTGAGGCTTATGAAGCTTATGAGTTCCATCTTGTTTACCACCTATTGAATAATTTTGTGGTTGAACTCAGCGCTTTTTACCACGACGTCGTTAAAGATACCCTTTATACCCGCAGTCGAAACGATCCTCGCCGCCGAGGGGTTCAAACGGTCATGTATCAGACCTTGAGTGTTTTAGTTCGCCTAATGGCTCCTATTCTTTCTTTCACTTGCGAGGAAATTTGGGCTTATAGGCCAGGGAGTCGTGAAGGTAGTAGTGTTTTCTTGACTGACTTACCGTCATTTCGCGAAGACTGGCATGATCCGGATTTGGCCTATCGCTGGGATAACCTCTTGAAAATCCGCATTCTAGTTAACCGAGAGCTGGAAGTTGCCCGCCGCAATAAAATAATAGGAGCCTCTCTCGATGCCCGGCTGGGGATAAAGGCCACCGGCCGATCCTTTGAATTGCTCACTGAATATATAGACCAATTGCCGGAACTGTTCATTGTCAGTCAGGTGGCCTTGATCAAATATGGGGTCGGTGACAATGATGAAATTACGGTCGCCGTTAGCCCTAGCCTGGATCCGAAGTGTCCTCGTTGTTGGGTTCATTCCCCGGAAGTGCCCCCGGATCAATCCGGGGTTTGCGGTAAATGCCGATTAGCTTTAGCAGCGGCGGAATAGGTTTAACTCTTGTCTTACTTGGTGCTAGCCCGTAAATATCGGCCCAAAACTTTCGCCGATTTGGTCGGGCAGGAACAAATCAGCCGCACTCTTAAAAATGCCCTTGCTACTGGGCGAGTGGCTCACGCCTATCTTTTTTCGGGGCCGCGTGGGGTGGGTAAGACTACCGCCGCCCGCCTTTTGGCTATGAGTTTGTCTTGTTTGGCTGAAGACGTGACTAATTACCCTTGCGGCCTCTGCCAAAACTGTCTAGAAATTCAAAATGGCCAGGCCATGGATGTTATCGAGGTGGACGGCGCTTCCAATCGGGGTATCGTTGAAATCCGCGATTTGCGGGAAACTGTTAAGTATCTTCCAGGGAAAAGCCGTTATAAAGTCTATATCATTGATGAAGTTCATGCCCTGACTCGCGACGCTTTCGGTGCGCTTTTAAAAACCTTGGAAGAACCACCGAGTCATGTAGTCTTTATCTTCGCCACTACTGAGACCCATAAAGTTCCGCCCACCATCCTTTCGCGTTGTCAGCGTTACGATTTTCGACGTATCCGGGTTGAAGACATCACCCGTCGCTTGGCTACCGTGGCTGAATTGGAAATGATTCCAGCTGAACCAGCGGCGTTAGAAATTATCGCTCGACAGGCTGAAGGCGGCCTTAGAGACTCCCTATCTTTGCTGGATCAGGCCATTGTTGCCGGGGGCGGTGCTGTCACTATTGAAGGTGTGCGGCAGGGCTTCGGGCTTATCGACCAGGCTTTGGTTCAGACTGTGGCCCGGGCCACCCTCGCCGGTGACGCGGCCACTGGTCTAGCTGCTTTGGACGAAGCCTATCTACGCGGCTATGATTTAAAAGATTTGGGTTTGAAACTTTTGGAATACGTTCGTGGCATGACCTTGCTTAAAGTAGCCTCTAATAACGCCCGGATTCTGAATCTCACGGAAACGGAAGAAGTCGATCTGCTCAAAGCAATTGCCGAATATAGCTTAGAGACCCTAAATCTCCACTTTGATGCTTGGCTTAAATTCCAGCGTGATTTGGGTTACAGTTCTCAGCCACGTTGGCTACTTGAAGCCCAGATAGTCCGCTTGAGCCACCTGGCTCGCCTAACACCTTTGGTTGAGTTGGTGGAAAGGCTAGATCGGCTGTTGGGAGCTGATCCGCTCTCGTTCCTCTCGGTCCAATCGGCGGCCGAGCCGCCGCTCGTAAGCCAAAGCCTAGTAGCTCCGGTTCCAGTTCCTAAATCGGGCCGGGCTGGGCGCGTTGGTGGCTGGTTGGAATTTATGGCCGCTTTTCGAGATGAAATTGAGACCTACTATTATCAGATGCTCCAGGGGGCCCGAGTAGTTCAATGGAGTCCGCAGGCAGTGAAACTTGTTCTTGATCCGGCTCAGCCCTTGCCTGAAGCCGTTCGTAAAACTTTGGTCGCCCATATTCTACCCCTTTTAAGCCGGGCTTTAGGGGGCACGCCGGCTTTGATTTTAGTCCAGGCCGAAGCGGGTCTCACTAGTGATTCGCGTTTAGCTAAAATCCAGGACGACCCCGAGGTCAAAAAACTGTTGAACGAAATTCCCGGTGACTTCGTCGATTTTATTCCCGCTTCGTCCGAAGAGCTCTCCCCTGATGAAGCCAACTTGGATGACCCGGCCGCACTCAATCTAGAAACGAGTGATGATTCTGATTAACTCTAACCTCTCTATAAGGAAATTACCCTGTGGCTCTAAATTTAGACTTTCTATTGGGTAATTTTTTGTAGAAAGCTCAGGAAATACAAAGCAAGGTTAAAGGATTTTAGATCCAATTGACCTGGCAAATTATCATCGGTTTCGTCGACGATGGTATGGTTACTATTGCAGTTATCGGAGTGAGTTAATTCTTTTTTCTTCAGGTAGAAGAAAAAGAAATTATAAATCTTGAAGAAAGAGGAATGTTCGATATTGCTTTCGTTAACGATACCTCGATCAAGTACTGGGATCTAGCAGGTACAGGAAATGAGTAAAATTACTGGCGGCTTAAACCTACCCCAATTTTTCGGTTGAAGCAGTAGGGCTCGGGTTAGTATGACAGATGAGTTAGAAAAAACCCTAGGTCCGGATAGATCCTTAGTGCGGACATAGCCGGAATTTGAAGTCCGTCAGGGTAAACTAGCTATGGCTCTAGAAGTGGCCCTGGTCTTTCAGACCAGCGATCTAGTTTTAGATGAGGCCGGCCACCGACACCGGTAAAACTCTGGCTTATCTTCTGCCGGCCCTTTTAAGTGGGAAAAACTGTGATTTTTACCGGTCTTAAAAATTTGCAAGACCAGATTTTTGGAAAAGTTCTACTTTCAGTCGTTAGTTTTTTGGAGACAATTTTCTGGTCGTGCGTCTCAAAGGCCGGGGAAACTATCTCTGTCTCCACTATCTGCAAAAATTTTTGAGTCAGCCTAATTTTTCCCCTACATCTAATTTAGATATTTTCCTCAAGGTAATTCGGCGGGCGGAAAAAGTCCTTAGTGGCGACCGTATTAAATTTTCTTTTATCTCGGGGAATAGTCCTCTCTGAGTCTAAATATCCGCCTCAGTTAAGCGCTATTTGGGTCAACTCTACCCGGATTTCAGCGGCTGTTTTTTATTGAAAGCCCGGCGATCCGCCGCTTTATGGCTGATCTTGCGGTGTGAGTGGGTGGTTTCGGCGAAGTTCTACCCGTTTGGGAAGCGGTTATTTTCGACGAGGCTTATTTGGTGGAAGAAGCGGCCACTAGTTATTTCGGGAGCTTCGTTAGTTCCGGTGCACTAGCTGCTGCTTTATCGCGATTTGGATCGGACTCTCGCGACTTTAAGCCTATCCACCGTCACTAGGTTAAAGCTTGTAGTGGATTATCGGTCGGTAGAGTGAGGTCTTACCCTTATATTTCTGCCGCTAGATAACGAATAAAGAGCTGTGGGCCGACGATAATTAGGAAAGTAGGTCGCTGCGGGAATTTCTTTTAAACTTCCATTACGATTTACTAGTTTTGACTGAAAATATTAAGACTTCGGCTCGCGACAACAAAACCTAGCTGGGCTTCTGACCTGCCTACAGACTGTCGCCGCCGCCCTGCTTTTTATCGTCGAAGACGCTGATCGTAAATTTGTCTATCAAGCCGATCGCCAGAACTGCTGTCTGATTCTTGCGACCCTGCCTATCCGAATTTTTCACCAGCTGGCTGAAGGCCTTATCCAGTCGAGACGCCCGCTCGTTTTCACCTCAGCCGCTTTAAGTTCTACCGGCGATTTTACCTATTTTAAAGATCGTTTCGGGCTCTGGCCGGAAGTTGAGGGTTTTGTGGTCGAATCAACCTTCAATTATGCTCGGCGTACTCTAGTTTATATCCCCAAAAATCTCCCCTCGCCTGCCGCCCCTGATTTTTCCGAAAGCATAGTCGAGGAAGTAGAAAAAATTCTTAATCATCTGCCCTGGCTTATTTTAGTTCAGAGCGAAACAAGTCGGGTTGTGACCCTGGCTAAGTTTAGTTACCGCACCGAAAGCGTTCTGTTCGCTACTTACAATTTCTGGCAGGATATGGATGTGCTCAGCGAAAGTTTAACCGTTGTTATTATTGGAAAACTCTCCTTTCCTCGACCCGATCGCCCTCTGATCCAGGTCCGTTCTGCTCTCTTTATTGAAGAAGGGTGCAACTTCTTTTTGATTGTTTTATCCTTGGAGTCACTTTCACCCTTAAACAGGGCCTCGGTCGCCTTATGCGTCGCTGACTAGATTAGGGGCTTCTAGCTATTCTAGTTCAGCGGTTACTGACCAAAGCTTATGGCTGGAAACTTCTCAAGGTCCTGCCCTCTCGCCGCGTACTTCGGAACTCGAAACTGTGGCGGTCTTTTTGAAAATATTTAATAATTATTTTCTTCAGTATTTCATTGATTATATGGGTGATCCCCTAAAAAGGATTTTAAAATAGGTATTAATTTAAGTATTGCGGTTTCTATTAGAGTAAAGCACGGTCAAGAATATCAAAATTATTAGATTTAATAAGATTACCTTTTGCATCCATTTCATACAACTGCTAGTCGACGGGATTTTAAATACTACCAGTAAGCCCGGCTAATCTTGAAAATAATGTTGTCAGTTAATTCCTTACCAACACATCTGCGAATATCATATGCCTTAGAGCTCGCCAAATCTAAGATTATTTATCTCCTGCCTCTGTAAGTGGATGGAATATTTAAGTTAGGGCTGGTCAGTTTTTTCGGCTGTTGTCAGCGTCTCCTCGTTTAATAGTGCTGGTGCCTCCTTCGATAATACCAGAAGAACGGAAGACGTTTAAAAAAGTTAACCCAAGGATGCGTAAATCTAAGGCGAAATTTCGGCGCCGGACATATTCTCCATCCAGAAAAGCTTTAACGGGAATAGATAGTTTATCACGGCCGTTAATCTGAGCCCAGCCGGTAAGGCCCATCGGCACTTCGTTGGCTTTCCAGCGATCCCGCTCAGCCACTAGGTCGTCTTGGTTATAAAGGGCCGGTCGGGGGCCAACCAAAGACATGTCGCCTTTTAAAATGTTGAAAAGTTGAGGTAGTTCATCTAGACTGCTGCGGCGCAGAAAAGCTCCGCTTCTGGTGATGAAAGCTTGCGGATTAGCCAGCTGGTGAGTGGGGACAGTGGCAGGTGTGTCGGTGCGCATAGTACGAAATTTCAATATGTTGAAAAATTTTTTGTGTTGGCCTATCCGTTTTTGTCTAAATAGAATCGGGCCGGGTGAATCAGCTTTAACCCAGGCGGCCACGCTTAAGAGAAGCGGCGCCAAAAAAATTAGTGCCCCTAAAGATAACATAAAATCAAAAATTCTTTTGACTGGCTGATACAAGTTAATCTTTAAACTTTTTGCGTAAAATGTTGGAAAGGCCGAAGGTTACCATTCGGTGCGGCTGCAACTCTATTTCCCGGTTTGTTTTTGGGTTGCGCTCTCGCCAGATTTTTTATGTCTTGCCTTAAAATTACCGAAGCCGCTGATGAGCATATCTTTACCTTCTGCTAAAGTTGTTTCAGGATTTTTATAACTTATTTCACTATCAATTGGGACTCTTTGCGGGTCATACTGGTTTGATCAGTTACAGAGGTAATTATTTTTTCTTTAATAATCGCCATATCTGGAGTCAGCCTTTATTTTTTAGAGTTTGGCAGTTGAGGCGGAGGTTTTAGCTTTAGCGGTGAGCTTCGGTTTGGCCGGAATGGACTTGGGTTTGACGGCGGGAACGACCTTAGCTTTGGGGGCAGGCGTAGTTTTAGTCGGTGTGGGGTTGGCCGGAGCCGAAGGAGACGAACCTTTTATTTTAACTGTATCCATATATAACACCTCCATAGGGTCAAGTTATATAGATGAGCTGATAATAACATATAACTTACGAAGATCAAGAGTTTTTGCCTAACTTTTAACTCGTGTTATACGCTTGGCTTAATTGGCTGGGCCGGCCCCAAAATTAGTCAGACAATGGAAGTGAGAAGCGTTCACAAATATACATAATCTAATTATTATACTATGTGCATGGCGTTGGTTAGTATTTAATATTTATTAAATTAGATATTAAGTAGACGCATTACCGTAGATTCAGTCTAGCGACTGTTTTATATTATTTAACTATTGTCTTTTGGAGTTCGACTAGACGGTCGATCCTAGGAAAAAAAGCGCTAAAAGTGGTCAGCCTCAGGTTAGACGGTTGGTGAGATGAGCTAACGGTAATATGGCCACCGCCCTCATTAAGCAACCGATTGACAGTTGCTAGGCCTAGGCCGTTACCACTGGACTTAGTGCTGAAAAATGGGTCGAATAGTTTAGGTAGATATTCTTTGGGAATGATGGGCCCATCGTTAATAATTCTGAAAACTACATGGTCCGCCCAGTCCTGATCCAAGTCAGTTTCAACAATAATACGTAGTTCCGTCTGTTTTTCTCCGGCTTCCACTGCATTGGTCAGAAGGTTCCAGATGATCTGACTGAAATGATCTTGGTCAAAGAAAACCGGCGGTACGGGGTTAAGACGTATCTCTAGTCTTATACCTTCTCTTTTGGAATGTCTGAAAATGTTTAATTGATCGGCGACCAGGACCGTAAAATCGAGCTTACGGGGGTTAGCTCTGGCCGGCCGGGCGAAAGATAAGAAATCATTAGTGAGCTTAGCTAGCCGTTCCATTTCTCGGCCAATAATACCGATGAGGCGTAAGTGATCCTCAGGCTCTGGAGGTTCGGTTCCAGACAATAAGTGCCAGGCTCCGGTCATGGAAGTCAGGGGGGTGCGTAGTTCATGTGCTAGCCCGGCGGCCATTTCGCCTATAGCCGCTAGATGTTCAGCTTTTCTCACCGCCGCCTCCATTTGAATAAGGGAAGTAAGGTTTTTAAGCACCAGTAGGTGGCCCCAGAGATCGTCGTTAGCCCCGGTCAGAGCCAGCACATTTAGTTCTAGAGTCAATTCACGGCCGTCGCGTTGGCGTACATATTCAAAACGTACCCCCCCGGTGGAAGAAAGGGTGGCCCAGTTGTGCCAGATCGAGGGCAGAACGTGGATTAACTGGGGTAGAAAAAGCTGCCAGGGCCGACCGGCTATATCCTGAATCTCCCCGCCTATTATATCCAGCCCGGCTCGGTTAACGGTTATGACAATCCCGCTCTGATCCATAGTGATGAGACCAGAGTCTATACTCTGAATGATGTGTTCGTTAAGATCGGCTAAACGGCCGAAGTTAGCCTGGCTGGCCACTAGAGCTCGGCGGGAAATAAGAAGCTGGCCAGCCAGATGCCCGCTTAAAAAGGCGACCAGATAACAGGCTCCAGTGTTAATGAGAATACGAACCAGTCTGGTGCTGAGTTCCGAAGCCAGGCGTTTAGCCATGATAGGGGGTAGACTTAATTTTAGTCCTGGCAGCAGCCAGGTTTCAGGGAACCCTGTGTCCTGTATAGTGATTAAGCCTCCCCAAATAGCGGCGGAAAAAGTGGCCACAGCCAGGGCAACGCGGGTACCTCCCATAAGTGATCCGTTAATAATAGCAATGATAAAGAGAAAAGAAAAGGGACTGTCGCTACCGCCGGTAATTAAAGTCAGGCAGATGGGCAGAACTAGATCGGCCATCACTTGGGCCGATATATGAAAGGCAGAGGCCCGGCCTAGTCCCGGCAATATATAATAGGTAACCGCTAGAAGCGAATAAAGCCCCACGGCGGTTAAGCCGGGCTCAAACCATTCCAAACTTATATCCTGCACATGGCCATAAATTTTTATGAGAACCAAGGAAATCAGCAAAAAAAAGCTGATAACTAAGCGCAGCACCATTAACCAGCGTTGCTGGATAACTTTGGGTACTCGATCAGGAGTCTGAGCCATTTTAAGCCCGGCGGCGAGAGCTTACGCTCTTAGCCGCTAACGGCGTTACCTATAGTAAAAATAGGCAGGCACATGACAATGACCAGGATGCCGACGATGGTGTTGAGAAAGATGATAGACATAGCCTCAATCAAAGAAGTTACGGCGTTCACAGTGGCATCCACTTCGGCGGTATGAAAATTAGTCACTTTCTGCAACATGGCGTCCAGGGTTCCAGCCTCCTTTGGTAATGGGGATACATGGTTCTATGACAACCTCTTTAATAACGGTGTTGCCGGCGGTACTGGCCACGATATTTAAACTTGCGATGATGGGTATGCCGGCCTGTAGCATGGTTGAGAGGGGACGGCTAAATTTGACCACATGGTCATCTTACAAAGTAGATCGCTGAAGGCCGGCAGTTTCAGACTCAAAATGGCAACGTTTTTTTACCGAGTTCGACTTTAACAGACTTTACTATAATGAAGGCGAAGGTTATCATGCCTATGAAATTCCAGAAGGCGTTGTATATTAGAAGATCGGATAAATTGACTATTGTCTGGGTTAGGGCGAGGAACGCCGCGATTATGTTGGAAAAAACTTCTTGGAAGACCAAGATAACGAAAATCAGTAAAATTACAAGTACGACTAAGGTTACGAATATGATCGTTGCCGGGTAGGCCAGAACCGATTTAACTTTGCGCTTCAGTTGGTTTAATTTTTTAATGTATTCGATTAATCTTTTCAGAATAGTACCTAAAATATCGGCCGCTTTGTTAGCAGCCATAAGATTGCAGTACGATTCGTCGAAGGCCTTAGATATTTGCTCATAAAATCAAACAGGGTATCGCCGGAGTGCACCATATTGTTGATGTCTTGGAGTATATTTTTGAAAGTCGGGGTTTTCTGTTAATCGCACAAAACTTCTAGGCTCTGAACCATTTGCAAATTGACGTCGATCATAGTAGAGAACTGTCAGGTGAAGGTCATGACGTCTTTTAGTTTGGGTCTTAGATTTTATTAACTGAATGTCCTTGGTCGCTTTTTTAACGATGTAATCGTTGATACGCAAAGCCTCATAAGAATTTTAACTTGACGGTTATCGGGAACTTTAATTTTAATTTTGCGCTTATGATTTTTATTACTCGTTTCCTGCCATAAAAGAAATAGTATATTGCTTTTTCTTCGTAGTATTGACCAACTAAAATAAACTAAATTTGGTTGGGGGTGTCTTTTTGGTTATAGTTATCACAGCCCTCGGAGAACCCTTAGACCGGTATTAAAGGTTTTAATGATATCGGCTGCGGCCAGGGCGCTAGTTCGGTCATCGAAGGGTCCTTGAGCGATAATCCAGTAACCGGACTGCAATTTTGGAAAGGCATCGGTATCCAAAATTTCCACTACTAGACCCTTAACCCGGTATTGAGCTTGACGACGTTCGGCTTCATCCCGGGCTTTTTTGGGGATAGTGTGGAGAACGACTAACCACATTTCCACTTCCTGAGATGGGTTGATCGTTAGGTGTTCGGCTGCAGTCTGGTCCTTCGTGGCTGGGGTTTCGACGAAAGGAGCGGGCTCGGGCTCTACGGATGTGGCGGGTTGTTGGAGCAGTGGTTCTGATTGGGTAGCTGCCTTTATGCCGGCATCCAACGCTGTATGGAGAAGCCCGGTCTGGTCGACAGCATAAAGAACCCCGCCGACTAAGGCTAGCCAGACGAGTAGAGACAGTAGAAAAACACCTGGCCCGGAGCCGGAACGCTTTCTAAGGCTACGATAAGCTCGTTTTCTATCCAAGAAAAAGAGCCTGGCTATTAGGCGACCGGGCGATAAAAACAGATCAATAATCATTAAATTGCCTCGCACTTACAGCTTTAGATTCCAGTTTACCTTAAAACCCGGGTTAATTCAAATGCTGGAAGACGGGCGATGGAGCTAGTAGCCTACAACTTACTAAGGTATAAGGCACTAATCTTCCTAGTCTTGGCGACGACGATTCTGTCTGGTTTGGTTTTTCCAATCCGGGGTGTCATTGTGCCGTCCTTTATTTTTACCTCGATGTACTTCGAAAGTAGCTTCGGGGAGGGGTGGGAAAATAGAACTTGGTGGCGGCTTCAGCTTCTTCTCCTGCAGCCAGCGAAGTGACGTTTTTTCATTCCGGGGCGGAACCGGGGGGCCGCTTAGAAAAATTGCTGGGATTAAATCCGTTAGCCACAATAGGTTGGAATAGGGCCGGAAACTGATCCCGGCCTGGCGGGCTTTTGTAGCTTGAATAGTCGCTATAATCGCTTGGGGCGAAAGACGGCGACGCACTTTATTTGCTAGTTCCCGGTCGGCCCACAAATGGAGGCTGACTTCGCTAGCCTTGGGGTAAAAGCCGCATTCGCTGACGATCACCCAAGTCGCAGGTTTTAAAACTGCGAAAAGTATTTTAGGTAGGGCCGAGGCTGGCGGAGCCTCCGGTGGGAGGGAAGCTAGAGAGGGTTTTAAACGCAGTAAAGCCTCTTTAGCTTCAAAGGGTGACTGGTCACCGGGCTGGTTAACCAGTAGCATAATTTGACTTTTCCGGGTTCCTCTCCATCCTTCTTCATCGTGCAGAGCGGCTATTAAAGCCTTTAAT
The DNA here is from genome assembly GCA_001577715.1 of Candidatus Adiutrix intracellularis. Taxonomy (GTDB): domain Bacteria; phylum Desulfobacterota; class Desulfarculia; order Adiutricales; family Adiutricaceae; genus Adiutrix; species Adiutrix intracellularis. Next base: position 13,335 of record LQAA01000035.1, read on the forward strand.
GGCACAAACCCATCGGAATCAGGATAAAGCCCGAATTCATCCGGTCGAATCCCTAGAGCGTAGCGTAGAATTTTTTCTAGGCTGTCTTTTTTTTGGATTATTTTTTTAGTCATAATTTCAACTGATATAATATTATAATTAAAAATATAACTTAAAACAAGGAACTTATGTTTAAAAAAATTGCCTAGCTGGAATTCGGGAAGGAGTAGTCAAATATTTTCAACTATTTATACTTTGATTTGACCGCCAGTTGATTCTTTCTAGAAAGACTGAATCTGGTTATTTTAATTTACGACCTTGGCGTGTTCATTAATTGGGTACTAAAGTCTACCGAGCCCTAGTTTGATATCGCTTTGACTATCGCCTTGATGTCGCTTCTTCCGGCCGAGAATTCTAATTTTTTGCTTTGGGTTTATTCGGTTCTTTAAGCTGACCTCGGCCTCGACGTTCTCCCTTTTGCTCCCCTCTACCTGAAAAAAAATAACTCTGAAACTAAGCTGAGACCTTTCTGACTATTTCTCGACGCCAGTTTCTAACTTTTGACTGCTATGGAACTGTAATTGTGAGCGATGACGATTCTGGGTCTCGGCCTGCTTTTGATTGTTCTGGGTACCTTCTCTTTCTTCTCGCCTGTGCCGGCCAGGGCAAATTCGGGAACTTCAGAGGGGTAAAGTATCCAAAGTTTTGAAGGTCGCTATCAATTACTAGCTTGGTTAGATTTAGCTTAAGAATCAGGCCGTCCTGTCCATTTTTACTATCTTTGAGCCGGAACTGATCTTGTCTTGCTTAAACGGCCTTAGATCCACTTTGCACCTGGTTATTCCCAAAATAATCATGCCCCCTCCTTTCTGGAGCTGGCCCTGCTAATAGTCGTAGCTGTTTTGGAAAAGATGGTTAATATTTTTCTTAAATCCATGTTTCTACACTTTTGCGGACTGGTTGTAAACGATTTAGCGGCTGTTATTCTACTCAGCGCTTTGGGCCCAGTCATGAGTCTTTATTAGCTGGCCGTTAATCCGGAACTCGTATTTCTAATTTAGATCGTAGTCTGGGTCGAGCGGTTTTTGGTTAATCTAGCTAGTCGCTTCATCTGCTGGATCATTACGGTACAATTACCTAATCTTCGCCGCGGAATTACTTAAGGACTAGGAGTTCATCTCCGTCGCTTTAAAAACTATAACTACCAAAAATTTAGAGCTCGCCTTCCGGCCGGCTTAGCGGAAAATATTAAGCCGGTTTTTCAGTTGGGTCTAATTTTTAAAAGAAATTAAAAATCTGATAAGTTCGATTAAGGCGGGTGAACGAGCCCGGTGAAATTAGGGAACCCGATCCGCTCCAGATAAGCTATTTCATAAAGGTAGCAATTTTCAATAATATGCTTAACATACTTAATTATTTAATCGAAGATCAGAGGTTCTATAAAAATATCTAGAATTATGCCCTCTTTGGTCTCAAATTATTTTTTAATCTCATAAGGACTGGTGTTATACTTGGCTAGGATTAGGGTTTCTTGGTTGAAATCTTAAATAAGGGCCTTCAGGCATTACAAACTGTAACGACGTTAATTTTCGAGTTAATTAAGGGTACTTGTTCAGCGTGTAGTCTGTTTATCCTTATAAAGGATTGGTATGACAGCGTTTGAAAGCGCGCTTAATAGTTTGTCAAATACATAATGTTCACAAGTTTACCCCTAAAGAGGCTGTTTCTTTTTGCTTTTATTCATTAACTTATCTGAAATAAGTTGATGTATTGCTTCAATGTTAATTGGTTAATTGTTAGGTCTTCTTGCAATTAATTTTTGTATTTATTCCATTACCTTTAATTTAAATCGGTATGCCTATTAAATATCATTAATGAGCTTTATCCTTCAAATAGCTTATTATCTCTGATACACTGTACTTTGGTGGTATTTTTAAAAATATGTAAAGTATGATCGGAACAGCGATTAGCCTCTTTTATTTCTAAATTTTTTATATAGTTCATGCAACATTTTGCCTATATTAGCTTTAAACTTCCCGTAGATTACTTACCTACGATACTTCGGCGTAAATACTATGTGATACTTACATTACCATCTCGTATGTGCGAAGCTACTCTCTTCCATCTGGATAGTTTCTTTATATCTTCTTGATGTGGTTAATAAACTTTCATTAGTTTAACAGTTGAAAGATTTTTTGACTTAGAGCTAAAGCTAAATAGCGCCTATTACTAATAAAATTAGTAATTTTTCAAGCTTAAGCGCACAAAAAGGGTCTCGGCTCCTAAGGGGGCTCATTCATGGTTTCGGTCATCTTGGCCGTGGTAGTCTGGTAAAAACTACATGAGTCCTCTGGTCCTGAAAGCTGACATGATGTCGGGTTGGTAGGTATTTTCAGTATGGATAATAGTTAGTGTCAGAGACAGACCGTAAAGTCTTTGAGCAGCTATAACTTCTTGACCGTAGATTAATGGGTAGCTTCATTTCTTAGGGCCTTGGTTAGTCCGGAGCTTTGAGGTCGGCTATTAGGCTAACCGCAAGCGATAATTCTGATTCTGGGCAACCAGAACAGCAGCTAGGGGCAATTAAAGTTCCTTGGGCCGCCGCTGGAGCTGGAGATCGGCTGAGAGTGGGTTCTTTGTGAAGTCAATCCCGCGGCGTCTGTAGCTAGTCTTGAATTTGTAGCCTATAGCGGAGTTCAGCGTTAAGCTGCTACATTTTGTTGCCTTAGCCGGGCAGGGTATTTTCGTTTTTAGTTGTGGCCAGTAGAGTAGCCGTAGCCTAACTCAGATCCGTATCGTTGAAACTTTTTTGGTGATTTAGAACTAATAACCTAAGACTATCGTGGTCCCGACTTGAAGGGCCATTCACTAGTAGGCGGCCTAAGTCCTAGCTAGGGCCCAGGCGGGCCTAGTGCTTCTAATTCCAGCGAGCTCGGATTAGAGTCTAGGAGTAGTCGAAATCTTCGGTCACGACGGTATAGACGGTTTTAACTTCAACGGTCAAGCTCGCTGCTTACAAAGCACAGGCCAGAAAGTAAGAGGTATCGGCCTAGCGCGGGTCTTTGGGTTTGGCGGCCAAAGCTACCATAAAGTCTCTAACCGCTTTTTTTTGCAGGTGAAGAGTTATAAATTGAATAATGAAGGATGTAGCTGCGTTATATAGAAAAAGTTAATAAACAGGTATAAAAATTAGAAGATAAAGTACTTCCTTATAGTGCAAATGGCATTAATTGTTCAGATACATTCTGACCGGTTACGGTCGGTTTCAGGACGGATTCTATGAGCAACAGCCCTATTCAGAACTACAAAAAGGATAATTTGCCAAACTAAGTTATTGGTAGGCTCAATTTCCGGGTTGGCAATGAAGCGTAGATATAAATTACTATCTTTACGAAAACATATGGCCAAGTTTTCGGCTTCTTTTATTGCCAGAGTCTTGAGGGCCTCGTTTCGTAAATATTCTCCGTATTCTTGTAATTTATCATGGATGGTTGCACCGGCTTTCGGCTTAAACCGATAATGAAGCCGAAACAGGCATCGTAATCGACTCAGAAGCTTTGCTCTATAAGTTCGGATTTTCGAGATTTAGTTTTCTGATAAAAAGTATGTGCTTTTAAGGAAATGAGCAGATAGAATTGAGTCTAGGTCAGGCAGTCTTTCAAGTACTTGTGATAGATATAAGTAGTAATTACAGTTATATAATCCGGCAAGATCTTTCCCCAAAACTGATTGAAGAATCTCTAACGATCGATGAGCTGATATTCTGAAAGCTGCGAAAAAAGCAGACTGTAAAACTCAAGTCCAAAAATTCGATCTTAGCTATATTTAATTTAATAAGGGCTGTTTGGGTAGAGTATCCAAGACCTCCTCATAAGGAACCTTAAAAACAGCGAAGACTTTCTTTAAATGGAATTTCTATATTTTCTTTATTACTTTTTGTTTAGCGCTGTTTAAGCTTCATACTGACGCTAAAGAATTTTAGTGTTTATTTTAATTAAGTCTTTATCAGTAAAAGTTAATTTTCTCTAGACCTCATTTGGGCCAATATGCATAAAAATAATTTTGCTCGAATTTTCGATTCTGTATAATAAAAAGTTGGTTTATTTTTCGGTGATATTTTTTATTATATGAAAGGTTCGTTCCGCCGGTGATAATTTTTTATAATTAAAAATGTAGTCCTTGGTATTCATTTTCCCCAGCGCAATCAAAAGTTTAATAATATAGATGTTAACAAAAATAGCTTCTATAGCAATATTTTTATCCTTTCGAGAAGAGGAACCCATCGTCTTCAATTTTAAGGTTAAAGTCTTTTTTATGTGGTGTTTACCTATGGCTTGGCTAACGACAAAGTCTATGGCGTCGTTCTCCCCCTTGTAAGTGTCCGGCCTCTACGTGGATACAAGTTTTTTCCAGATTTTTCTAAGTGTCGCTTAGGAGTTTTTCGCGGGCGTGAATATATTTGTTAGTCGGAAAAGGGTTACGATAAGCAATTAGATATTCTCTCGGAAAATCGCTTAGAGTATTAAACACACACAAATTATTTTCACTATAGAGGCTTAATTATACATTTCTACTCTTAATTAACCCGTGAATTGAAGTTGAACGTAAGATGGTAGTCCAGCCAATACTTTTTCAGTTTTCATAAGTTTAATATTTTTAGAATCTAACAGCCCTTGATGATCAACCATAATTATTATTTTCAGCTTAAAAGTATAAACATTTTTTTATGGTTGGAAAAAGTTGTGGTATCGGAAGTATTTTCAGGTTAAGTTGTTATAGATATTGAACGCTCGTATTTATCAGTCAGAAGCCTATAATTAATTAATTAATTGGTTACCACGCTTTTTGTCGTGGCCATACCCATATTGGGCTAAAGAACATACTCGCCTTTGATATAGCTTAAGGAGCGGTTATAAGCGATATAAAGTTTGTTTTCATCGACGCCTTTAACTTTAAATTAGGTGGTCAGAGTGCTTAAATTTCAAATGAGTTTCGATAATCCGAGTCTTTTATAGCCACCATAACAATCTGAACGTAATCATGGAATTTTAATTGAACGATGGAGAAAGTTTCTATGGCTGAATAAAAGATTTTCTTTTGAGGCTGCGTTTAATTAAATCAATGGTATTAGGAGCAGGGTAGGAAAGACTAGTCAGGGTTTCAACTTAGCTAATGAGGCTAATTTTTTAATAGTATTAAATAATCATAAAATTAGTTCACTAAAATAGATTTCTTTGTTTTCTAGTATGTTAGTCGAGCTTCTAAATATTAATTAAAAAATTAGTTAGTCAGAAAATCAATTAAAAAACTAGCTTATTTTTATAAATAATTGTAACAGTTTACAATAAAAATACTCTTTTAGGTGTTGGTTATTTCTTCACCGCTAACAGGTTATCTTAATGCTTCGGCTGCGAAAGACTGCAAAGATGGGGTATGAGGTATGGACCTTGCCTTTTAAAAAAGCTAGATAGGCAGCCGAATTCGAGTTGATGAATCCAGTGTTACTGATTTCAGGTGATATCTGAATCACGATAAATCTTCCCATAACGTTTGCAACGGTAGGTGACTTCACGATATTCGGTAAGTTACCAGAGGTTAATAATTAGTTCAATTTATTGCTACACAATTTTTTCATCTGGTTCAGCGATAAATCCTCCATCGTAATTACAGGTTTTTGGCCTTGGAGTAAAGATTTTAGTTTCATTAAGTTCTTTAGGGATAAGAGGCATATGAGAATGAGGCTTTTATCTTAGTTACGCTTAGATTTTACGCTTTTCCCCGTGTTCTTTTTGTTAATGTAGATTAGTAATATTAGATGATGAGGGCTTTGATGAGTTGCTAAAATTCTTTTGGGTCCCAGCTAATTTTAGTTTCCAGTTCGATAACTTTCTTACATTCCAGTTAATCCATACACTAGAGAGTTTGAAACACTGTATTTTGCAAGTTTCTTGATTGTAGGATCATAATAAGACAGCATACTAATATATTGATGTATAATTATAGGTAACTTAGTAATCATTATTAACGAGTATCGGGTTTTTTCAGGGTTAGGTACTTTAGCCGGCTAGTTGTACGACCTCCTGATAAAGGTAAGCCTTGGCCAGAATTTTCCAGACGGCCAGAGGGCCAGGGAGTAATTTCATGTGACTTGACTTACTGGGAGCCATCTCTGATACAGTTCGGCCGTCCGATGGAAATGGTTAGTGCTACAGTTTCGTTTCCGTCAGTTATTTGAGTTCGGAGATAGTTTGGAGGTCCTGTCAAAATTTCAGTTCCGTAGCTAGGTCGAAGCGACTTAGGCACAGAGTTATAACTGGTTTCTGAGAACGAACATATGCTCTAGCTTCAGACAGGATCAGGGGTCCGGTAGAGTAACTGGGATTAATTACAGATTCTTTCCGTTGGATCATTTGTTTTTGAAGAGCCGAATTGTTAAGTCTGTCGGCCTCTTTTCCCCCAATAGCTATCTTCTGATGTAGGATATTTTCCCAGGCCGTTCAGGGCCAGGGCTCGAAGCATGGTACGGTTCCAGTCAGCTAGTATTTTTTCATAATCAACCTGGATGGTGTTTTTAGGATCGCCATCGGCTACTTTAATCTCCGTACAGATAAGCCCCAAAGTATTATCGGCGACCTCGCCTGCTCGGCTAGTAAAGCTGCGGTCGCCTCCGGGTCCTTTTTTCGGGTTATAACACGGGCCGCTTTCATTTCAATTCTGATTTCGGAGGGGCAGGCCTCTGGTGTTGGCAGTAATTCCGCCGCGACCCAAAAACTGGGGGTTCTTATAATAGGGCTATTCCGACCCGAAGGTAAGGATGAAGGTTGGAGAGAGGATGCAGCGTTCCAAAAGACAGCGGTTCTGAGTATTAGCGGTCGATAGTGGCTCGGTTTCTATGATAACCGGGTGGCACAGAGGTGTTAGGTAAAACTATTAGGCCTGGCCCTATTAGGGTACCAGGATTGGTGACGGTGTTACAGCCTATCTTAACGTCGTCTCCGATTATAGCCCCAAACTTACGTCGATGTAATTCAAATTTTTCTTCGCCCACTTGGAATAGGTATGGGCTTTCCTTCATTTTGAGATTGGCTAGTTTGACACCGGCCCCTAAATTAACGTTTACCCCTAGAACGCTGTCACCGATATAGGCAAAATGCCCCGCCTTAGCTCCGGCTAGCAGAAGGGCATTTTTAGCTTCAGTGGCGTGTCCGATAACCGAGCCAGGCGACAACATGACCGCTCCCCGAATATAAGCCCCTTGTCGTACTTCTGAATATGGACCAATAATGACGGGACCCTTAATCAGAGCGCCACTTTCCACTAGAGCACCCTCACCTATTTCGATATCATCGCCGATTAGGGTCACTCCAGGCAAAATTAGGGCCGCGCCGGGTAAGGGCCGTCCTTTATGACTAACCTTGAGGTCGCTTCGAGTTGGGTCACCTAGTTTATAGGTGACGCCCCAGAAGACTCGGCCCTGCCATAACCCTACGGCCTCAGTCTGGAAGTCTCCCTTCCGCCGCAGTTTAGCCACATTACCCTGCACCGTGGTCGTGATGAAAGGTCCCAGGCGATCCAAAATTTCCCAGACGCGGGTTAGGCCCTCAAATAGGGGCTGTGCGGGAGTGCTTTGCAGCTTTCGTAAGTCAAAAAAATTATCTGGGCTGTACCATAATGGTTTCACCGATTTCACCATTCCAGACCAAGTCTGGCTTTTAAACCCTTTTTATAAGCATGTTTAATTAGTTTCATTTCCGTAACGGTATCAGCTATAGCAATAATCTCTTCTGGGCAGCCGTACCCGGTAAGAATTAGATTAACTTGGGGCGACCGGGTTTCAATAAACTGGGCTACTTCCGTCGTCGTCACCAGTCCGGTCGCCATGGCCGCGCAGATTTCGTCAAGCACGACTAAGTTATAGCGATCGCCAGTCGTTAATTCCCTGGCTAGGGCCAGAGCTTCGGCCGCTAGAGCCAGATCAGCTGGGCCGGGCTGGTTTTTGATGAACCCGAGTCCCAGGCGCTGATATTTAAGACGTCCTGGATTGTTTTTTTCATATTCTTCCAGAAACCGGCTTTCACCGGTGGCCCGATTTTTTATGAACTGGATAAAAGCTACAACTAAACCTTGCCCTAGAGCCCTTACGACCGTACCTAGGGCGGCAGTCGTCTTACCTTTACCGTCGCCGGTATTAATTAGAACTAAACCTTTTTCCATAAAAATTCTTTTTCCCTTCACCGGTGAGAGCTGTCCTATCGAAATTATACAAAAAAATACCGTTAAATCAAAGTTATTTCGACTAGATCAGTGATTCTTATTTTAGTATAGTTTGTATTAGTTTTATCGAAACATACTTAAACTTAAATTAAATTTTATCGAAATATATTTATAAGATATTTAGATAAACATATTTTTTTGCTTCAGGAGTAGACTGAAGAGGTGCCGGATAAACATTTGGATCAGAATACTTATTATTCCATGTTTAATATATGCTTGGTGGTATTTTTATTTTTTTATGCAGATTTATTCTTTTCTGACCCATCAGATCATTCTTCAATGATTATGTAATCATTTCAATTTACAAACTTTTTCAAAACTTATAAACAACTTAGTAGTAGATTTTAAATTCCTTACCTTAGAATTTATAACCTCGCAAGATGGGGATAAGAAATAAAACTGCGAATAGAAAGCCCCCTTGCGTTGGCTGGATAAGCAGACTTAAAAAGTCAAATAACTGCGCCTTATTTTTCTGGATGACGACCTTTACGCGTACTAGCTATTCTGCGAAAAATTTTTACAGTTTAAGCTTAGTTTCATTTTTTATTATAACTTTTCAGTCACAATATTTTATAAGAGTATCTTTCTGAGATTGAATTGGGAGGTTTGCCTTTATGCGGGTTCATTCTAGGTAAAGGCGAAGAGGATATTAGTATAAATAGCTTGAGGGAGTTCCGACTCATGGTGGCGAAATCTCTTCGGAAGTCGATTAGATCGGTTTTGAAATAACAGACTTCGCTGGCAAAATAAAGTTTCGATCTATAAGCTTTGTTACCGACCTTAAATCTTCCAAAGATAACATTGAGGGCTTGTTTGAGTGCGACAGAAGGTGATGAAAAAATAAGTTTACGAGTTGAAAAATCGTCTCCGACCGTGTTGGCTAAGAAGAGAGGAATTTTGGTTCGACTTTATCTTAATATATTTATCCTTAATTAAGCCCTGTAATTACAATATCTGTGATAGTTAGTTTTTTCTCTAGTTAAAAGTTACAGTGACTGCATTTTAGTGCTGTACGATTTCTTTATTTGATTCGGCAATTAAATCTTTACTGCAACCGCAGGCTTTTGACTTTGAGGCAAAGGTTCTGACTTTATTAAGTCCTTCAGGGATAAAGGGCGTATAAAAATGGAAATTATACCCTAATTGTATTTCAACTTTACGTTTTTTACCGCGCTTCTTTTGTTGAGAGGGATTGGTAGTATCAGACGATGGATGCTTTGATAAGTTACTGAAACTCTTTAGGAATTTAGCTAATTTAGTTTCTAATTTGGTAACTTTATTCCACAAGGTAGTATTTTTTATTCGAAACAGAGCATTTTCGTCGCGTAAATTTTCGAGCGCACATTTCAGTTAATCCATGCGTTGGAGAGCTCAAAATACTGACCAAAAAATTTAATAAAAAATGAGTTGTCTTGTTTTTATAAATAATTGTTATACTTTATAATAAAAATATTCTTTTAGATGTGGGCTTAAATTTGTTCTGTGAGTAAAAAGTCTAGTTGTAAAATTCATCCTAGCGAATGTGTGATGTATTACGTCTCTACCTCCTAAGATACGTCTCTTTAAGTTATTATATCAGGCGTCCTCTCACTATAAATATACTAATTTAGCCTTCATCCTTAGCATGTAACCTTAAAATAAGACTTTCTGTTTAAGTTGTTTTATCTTTATCAGAATCTTTTTTGTGGTAGCTTATAAAAATTATTGTATGGATGAGTCTGAAAGTGATGAGACCAGTCCGAAAGATAATAATTGAAATTAAAGGACTAGACCGCTAGACAAATAAGGTTAGGACTGTAGTAGCCAACTCCTAAAGGTAACGGTAGACTTAGAGGTAAAGATATTTTACACTTATCTGCAATCAAATTAAATTATAGCCTAATGGTGGCAGTATCATTACTTTCTTTATTTTATAAAATATTCTTTTCTGAACTGATTTTAACCGTTTTTTAATGAATTAGCTAGACAACTTTATATTTCCATCCGGGCAGGTTCGTCGCTCGTTCCTGCTGGTTTTAGCTAATATACTTGTTGTTTATTTGGTATTTAGGCGTCCAGTCGGTCGCTTTCAGGCTAGCTATCCATATCTAAAACTGCTTTTACGTTATGGTCAAGGGGGCATCTTGTTCATTCTACTCCTTTGACTGGTGGGTCTATTTTCCCGTTTTATATGGACCGGAAGGTTGGTACGCTCTTTTCATTCTCAGAGTTGCTTTTTCTTGTTTAGCACCCTAAGACTTCGCAAAATGAAAAATTTATAACAAAAAATATTTTAATTTAAGGTTCCATTTCTTTGTCACTATTTGTCATAAGAACTCTAGATTTTACTTATAGTTGTT
>LQAA01000036.1 GCA_001577715.1 Candidatus Adiutrix intracellularis
ACTTGTCCCGTTCTTAGGATGAAGTAGGTTTTTTGTTTTGGGTCGGAAAGGTGGGGGAATGCATATATCAGAAGGTGTTTTATCGGCTCCGGTGCTTTTAGGTGGGGCGACTCTGGCTTTGGCTGGGTTGATTAGGGGGCTTCGGTCTATTTCTGATGACGACATCCCTAAGGCGGCCATTCTAGCGGCGTTTTTTTTTACTGCCTCCCTCATTCACGTCCCTCTAGGACCTAGTTCTGCCCACTTAATCATGAGTGGGGTGATCGGGCTTTTGCTAGGTTGGGCTGCTTTTCCGGTCATCTTTGTCGGTTTGCTTTTGCAAGGGGTTCTGTTTCAATTCGGTGGACTCACCGTTCTTGGGGTCAATACTTTTAATATGGCTGGGCCGGCGGTGTTGCTAGGATTAGCTTTGCGGGTTGGGATTACTAGCCAGAGCGGTAGGATAACAGCGGTGGTTGGCTTCATCTGCGGAGGCGGAGCTGTATTCCTGTCAGGTCTTCTGGTAGCCATTTGCCTGCGGTTATCCGGTAATGAATTTAGGCCCGCCGCCTGGGCCGTCTTTATTGGCAACTTGCCGGTGGCAGTGATTGAGGGCGTGGTTAGCCTATTTTGTGTGCAATTTCTCCGTAAAGTGCGGCCGGATCTCCTGCGATGCCGGGTCTAAAAGTTTCAGAAGCAGCTATAGTATGACTTGTGATCTGCATCCAGGCTCGTCGTTTCTGCATCAGCTAGATCCAAGGCTTAAAATCGTTATTGTAGCGATTTGGTCTTTTCTGGCGGCCTTGATTCAAACTCTACCAGCGGCGTCTTTCGCTCTGGCTGGGTCTCTCTTGTTTGCTCTGGCCGGGCGGCTTAGCCCTCGGGAGACTCTAACTCGGCTAGTTAAGGTTAATGCATTTCTCCTGGTTATCTGGTTTTTAATTCCCTTTTCCTTTTCCATGCCCGGTCGGACCGTGGGCAGCTTTGGTTTTTTCACGGTTACCGCCGAAGGTCTACAATTAGCTCTTTTACTAACTCTTAAAGCCAATGCTGTGGCTCTAGGAGCTTTGGCATTTTTTGGTACTTCCTCGGTTACGCAGTTAGCTGCCGCCGCCCATCGGCTAGGCGCGTCCGAAAAAATAACGGCTATCTTTCTGCTGATGCTGAGATATTTTCACGTTATTAGGCAGGAATACGTTCGGCTTCGCCTAGCCATGAAGGTCAGGGCCTTTCGACCGACCTTCAGTCTTCATACCTACCGATCTTACGCTAATCTAGTGGGTATGCTTATGGTTCGCAGCATGGATCGAGCCGGGCGGGTGCATGCGGCTATGCTCTGTCGGGGCTATACCGGGCGTTTCTGGTTTTACGATCACTTCAGTTTTACCCGTCTAGATCTAGCCGGGGTAGCCCTAGCCATTCTTTTAGTTGCCGGGGTTTTGGTTTTAAATGTCATCTAAAGTTCTCATTGAGGTGGCCGATCTGAATTTTGCCTATCCCGACCGGCCCAAAGTTCTGAATAATTTTAACCTGACCTGGCGAGCTGAGGAAAGAATAGGCTTAGCTGGCCCTAACGGTGTTGGTAAATCGACCCTGCTTTTTTTAATTATGGGTTTACTTAAAGCCCAGAGTGGGGTCATTGAAATTTTCGGAAAGCAGCGGCGAGAGGAAAAGGATTTTCAAGCGATACGGCCACAAATGGGTTTCGTTTTTCAAGATGCTAATGATCAACTTTTTTGTCCCACCGTGGCCGATGATCTGGCTTTTGGACCTTTGAATTTGGGACTTGGGCATGATGAAATTCATCGGATAGTGGAGCGGGTGCTAGCCCGGTTGGGTCTGATGGGCTTTGAGCATCGAGTGACTTATGATCTTTCTGGAGGGGAAAAAAAGCTAGTGGCCATTGGCTCCGCTCTAAGCTTAAACCCCCGCCTTTTAATTCTAGATGAACCCACGGCTAACCTGGATCCAGTGACCGTGGCACGACTAGAAGGAGTGCTTGCCGAGAGCGGTCTACCCTATCTAGTTGTCAGCCATGATCACGAATTTTTAGATCGGGTGACCACCCGGCGACTGGAAATTAGGCCTAATCTGAGCTAGTTCTAATCTCTCTGCCTCATCTTTTATCTTATCAGTTAGAGGACATTTAATATCAACGAAATTGTTTATAATTTAATTTGAAACGCTTCATACGTAAACCTATACTCCGCCGGGTTAACTTTAGGGCCTTGGCCGCTTCGCTGGTGTTGCCGTGATTGTTCCGCAAGGCTTCCGCAAGGATTTCATATTCGATGGAGTTTAGCTTATCTTCCAGTCCCCTAGCTGAATAATTGTCCTGAAAGTCGCTGTGCTTAATATTAAAGGGTAAATCGTGGGAATGGATGACCTTGTCTTCGGTTAGAATAACTGCCCGGTGGATGACGTTTTCTAATTCACGCACGTTACCTGGCCAACTATGCCGCATCAAAAGATTTAGAGCCGAAGCCGAGATGCCCGTAATCTGCTTTTCCGTTTCTTTTGCATAGTGAACTGTAAAATATTCAGCTAGAGTTACGATGTCGTTGCCTCTTTCCCGTAGCGGAGGAATAGTTATAGGAAAAATATTGAGCCGGTAATAGAGATCCCGACGGAAAGTTCCTTCAGTCACCATTTCTGACAAATCACGGTTAGTTGCCGCAATGATCCGGATATTCAGCGTAATACTGCGGTTCCCTCCTACTCGCTCAAACTGGCGTTCCTGCAAAATACGTAGTAATTTAGTTTGTGCCCCAAGGGATAATTCTCCCACCTCATCCAGAAAGATAGTGCCGCCGTCAGCTTCTTCAAAACGTCCTTTGCGAAAGAGGGCGCCTGTAAATGAACCCTTTTCGTGACCAAACAATTCACTTTCTATTAGACTTTCCGGTATGGCGGCGCAGTTGAATTTGATTAAGGGGCCACCAGGGTTAAGCCCACCATAATGTAGAGCGTTGGCCACCATTTCTTTACCTACGCCGCTTTCACCCAGAAGTAATACTGTGGTTCTAGTTTGGGAAACTTTGCGAATAAGGTCATAGGCCTCTAGCATGGCTTTAGAGGCACCTATCATATTTAAGGGTTGAAAGCGTTCCTTAAGATCACCTAGAAGCAGGCGAGTTCGTTTTTCCCATTCGATCTTATCTATGTTTTCAACAAGGTACAGCTCCATAGCATGGGAAAGCATATGGGCCATTACACTTATAATAGCTACATGCCTGAGTAGAAAATGCTCACTCCCGTAAAGCCGTTCGGCACTAATAGTGCCAAGAACCTTGCTCCCACGTATAATAGGTACACATATGAATGACATGTCCAGATCTTTATCTAGAGTTAGACTGCCGGTACGATTTAAAAAGGCTGGTTCGTTGCCTATTCTAGGCACTACAATGAGTTTGGCGCTCTCAACAACTTTTCCGGTTATTCCTTCCCCGAGTTGGTAGATACCCCTATCTTGCTCTGCTGGAGTCAATCCGGCGCTGCGATGGATGAAAACTTGACCTGTTTCCCGATGAAACAAGCTGATCATGCTTCGGGCTATACCCATTTCGCTTCGCATATAGAGCAAGAGGCTATCCAGGGCGGTTACCAGATCGTCCTGTTCAGAAAGTAGCTGCCCGATTTTCAGAAGCAGAGTGACAATCTTGCCCCGGCAGACCCCGCTGTTGTAATCTGGGGTTGGCTCACGAGAATCGGGTATATTAGTGCATTGACTTTCATTACTCATAATTAATTTTGTTTTAAGCGTTAGGCGCCGTAGAGCTAAATACAGGTTTAAGCCAGACCATTAAAATACTTTCCTGTTCGCTCCCGAACTTTTATTTCCACAACTCCAGTCATTTTTAGCATTTCGTTCGGATAGATCTTTCCCTTGTGCTGGGGAGTATATTTGGCGACAATGGCATCGAGAATGTAGATAATCCGGTCTTTATCCACCAGAGGCATAGCCTCGCCCCGAATGATTACACTCTGGTAAGCTGTATTAGTGTCGCAAGGGGTGTTAGCCTGCAAATAGGTGTAGCCGCTTTCAACTTCAAAACATACATTGAAATTTTTTCGTAAGTTATCTAGTTTTAATCCCTTGGTTAGACCGTGAAAATATATGCATCCATCCACGAACACAAAATGTATAGGTGTGACATATGGGAACCCGTCTTCGCCTACTGTTCCTAAATGTCCTACCTGAGCAGACAACAGCAAGGCCTCCGTTTGAGCATCGGTTAACTGATATTTTTTCATTCTGGCTTGCATGTCTTCTCCTTAAGATATTTTTTTAGCTTACGCAGCCAGGTAACCGTTTACGGAACGTATATTTTTTTTACAGATAAAGAGTTACAAGTTGCGTAGTAAAGGATGTGCCTGTCTTATATAGAAAGAATTGATAGCTTGGCACAGAAATTGGAAGAGGGAATACTTTCTTATGGTGTAAGCGATATTTCTGAACCGATAATGAAGTCGAAACAGGTGTTGCAATTGTCCCAGAAGTTTTAACCCACAACTTCGGGCTTCTAAGTTTTAGTTTTTTGATGAAAAAGGTGTACTCCTATATGAAATAAACCAAGTAGAGTTAAGTACGGACTGGGCAACCTTTCAATTATTTTTAATAGATTGAATAATAATTATAGCCGAACAACCCAATAAAATCTTTCCCTAAAACTAATTGGAGAACCCTTGGCGAGCGAAGGGTTAATATTCTGAACGTCATGAAGAAAACGGCCTGAAAAACTCAGGTTCAAAAAGGATTGTCATTTTCTTTATACACGGTCTCGTCTATATTTAACAAGGGTTGTTCAGGTAGGACATCCAAGACTCTTTATAAGGAGTCTTCAAAGTGATGAAAATTTTCTTTAAGATTTTGCTTATTTCTTCATGATTGATAGGATATCCTAATACTTTGACTAAAAAAGACTACAAAGGTAAGTACGAGGTATAGGCCGTGCTTTTTAAAAAAACTAGGCAGACGGCCAAATTTTGGCCTATGAATCCAGTGTTATTAACTTTAGACGATACAGGAATAAATTTTTCCACAATATTTGCAACGGTAGGCGAGTCCATGATATTTGGTGATATCAGGGTATGGAACTTTTATAAGTTACTGAAATTCTTTTAAGCTCCAGCCAGTTTAGTTTCTAGTTCGGTAACTTTATCCCGTAAGGTAGCATGCTCTGTTCGTAACAGAACATTTTTGTCGTGTAAAAATTTAATCATACATTCCAGTTTAGCTATATGCTGTAGAGCTTAAAGTACTGTATCTTGCGGTTCACTTGATTTCATAATTACAATATAACATAGTTTTATATTAATATATAATTATATCTCATAGGTTCCAGCATCGTCCAGACAGATGTCGCTCTATGCATCCAAATTGAGACTATCACTAAAGTTCAGTTCATAGACAATTCTTTAAACTTCACTACTAACAGTTTTAAGGCTGTTGTTCCAGATTTTATTATAGCCATAAAGGGAAGTTTGTACTCCGTCAGCCGGACTGCGCCTGTTTCTCAGGACAAAGGGGATAAGGCTTAGCTATTTGGTCACTGTTCATATTTGAGCCGTAATTTAAATAATACTGCCGATTAGGCTGACCGTAGCTCATAAAACTCGAAGTTAGCTGCCTGCTCAGGGTCGAAGGTATCCTACCATTTACCATACGTTGAGAATCCATTCTTTTTTATTTTTATATTCCATATCGACAAAGAGCGTGTTAGCCATTTCTTCCGCTAGCCATATCGCCCCAGCGTAACCCAGTACCGGGTGTCGATAGAGGCCGGCCCGGTCATAGGTTGGAAAACCAACCCGCGTTAAGGGTACCTTGTTATCAATGGCGGCCCAGCGACCTTTGGAGTGGCCTAGAATTAGATCAAGCTCAATTTCCTTGCGCTTAAGGCGACCATCTAGATCCCAGAGGTCGGCATTCGTGATAATTTGCATGTCAAAATCAACTTTTTCGGTCATTTCCAGTAGGCGGGAATCGGTAGCGTATCCGGAATTATCGTCTCCGAGAAGTAATAGAATAGGCTTCATCTCCAAATCTAGACAAAACTGTGCCAAACCGATGACCAGGTCAGGATTACCGTAAATAGCCACTTTTTTATCAGCAAAAAACATATGTGTTAGATCGGTTAAAGCATCAATAGCGATACCCCGCTCCTGTACCAGAGATGAGGGAATGGGTTGGCCCGTGAGCTTGCTCACGTTCTTTAAAAAAATATCCGTATTGCGAATTCCGATGGGCGTCGGCCCTATGACGGTGGGTAGATCAAATTTATCATGCAGATATTTAGCAGCCTTGCCTCCTTCATAGCGGTTGAGCGCGATAGTGCCCAGAGCATTGGCCGTGTTTTTTAAGTCATCTATGGTAGTGCTACCGTGAGATTTACCACTTTTATCCGGCATGAGCGGCGAGTCGAAGCTCTCAATTTCAAAAAGCACGGTCGCGGCTACGTTCATTTCGGCCAAGAGATGCTTTAAAGCTGTGACATCGCCAGGGTTTACCCAACCGGTGATGAGATTTAGCTTACCGCTTGGTTTGGTCTTTTCCGCGAAATGAATTACAAAATCTCGTAGGGCCACGTCATAACCACTAATCATGCTGCCCACAAAGCTGGGTGTGTGGATGGGAATAAGATGCACGTCGCGGTCGGCATATTTTTGTTTTAGGAGCCCGCTATTCAATTTGTTGACCACGCCATCGATATCGTCGCCGATGACTTCGGTGGCACAGGTTGAAATAATGGGTACTACTTTAACCTCAGGGTAGCGCATGAGGAGTACATCAACTGCCTCCTCAACCCGATCGATGGCCCCGAACACCGCTCCATCTTCGTGTACGGAAGAAGAGGCAATTTCAAAATTATCTTTAAAATGCTGGGCGAAAAGCAGACGAACAAACATTACGCACCCCTGGCCACCATGCACAATACCGATGCAATCCTTAATTCCGATGCTAGCATATTGCGCACCGCATGGTTGGCAGGTGAATATAGGGTTGATTATTCCAGTGCGTTCTTTTTCCATTATTTCACAAGGCACGATCCCCTCCTTTACCGGGTGTCTTTTTCAATATTTAGGGTCGGTCAATTCACGGTTTAAAGAGCCATGAATAGTCAAAAAATCAAGCCGGAGTTTAACTTTTTCCATAAGTGTCTTAATCTGGTCCTTATCTAACTCGGCCATCCAGAGAAATTCTCGTTTAAAGCCTCTGGACATCATTTCCGCGTCCACCCAATAACAGCGATCCGCGGAGTTTTGCGTATCCGGGGTTTCGCCGCAGAGTATCTGCGTAGTCTTAGCGAGTATTTCCGTGTTTTGTCGCTCCCTGTCCCAAGCCCGGGAATGAAACTGCCACAGACATTTCCTCATTATGTAATCAATAATCTGTTCAACTTGGACTGTAAGTTTATCTTCCATATTGGTTTCTCCACCTAATGGCCTTCAGCAGATTTATTAGATAGCTTTGGAAAGCGGTTCAGGATAAGGCGGATATTCCTTGCTGCGTAAAGGGGTAACACAATCGTATTGACCACTGTACTGCCGTTCTCCGTTTTCATCCTTTATTTCTGGGTTGGAAATAAGACGTTGGGTTTTAAAGCCTTGATCCAGAGGGAAGTCGTCTCGACTAATATCTAAGCCGGAAAGTTGATATATAGGTGAATAAACGGCATTGTATATATCTCTGGCAAAACGCACCCAGCCCTCATAGCCTTTATAGGGACCGTTATGATAGGCATGGGCGTTAAGATAAGGAACCCGTAATTTTTTGGCAACTTCGCCCGGGCGCACTCCAGTAAAAATTATGTCTGGCGCCCACTCTTCCATAGCTTCAACAGCCTCCAGTTCGTTGGGGTCGTCAATAGCTAGTGTACCTTTTTTAGCACGGGCGATGCCTTTTTCAAAGTCGCCTTGATGCCCAAATTTTGAATAAATAGAAACTACATCTAGACCCATTTCTTTTTCAATGATGTGAGCCCAGTGCCATAATTTAGAACCTCCCGGCCAGAGACAGACCTTGATGCCTTTAATGCGTTTGGCGTACCAATCTAGTTCTGGCTTCCAGCGGGCGGTTTCCGTGTCTATTATCGCCTGAGCTTCTTTTTCTAAGCCGAAGAAAAGCCCGATTTTCATTAGAGATTCGTTTAACATTTCAAAGCCGAAACCATCGATATCCAGGCGGGGTATACCGTAGCGAATACGTAGTTCATTGCATATATATTCAGCAGAACGGGCACATTCTAACACATTGAGGTGAGCTTTATGCATGCCGCGCAAGTCGTCGTAACGTCCATTACCTGTAAAGATTGACAGGACCTGGATGCCCATGCGGCGGAAATAATCCACCATGACTTCAGCATCGCCCTGAATATTATAGTCTCCGACATAATTTATAACGTAACGGCTAGTTATTTTTGGTTCAACGGTGCCGACTTTTTGGTTTATCCAAGCGATGTTAATTTTGTGATGGCCTCCGGACTGGCTTGGCCCGGCAAAACCAGGTGAGTTACAGACAAAAATATCTACATCCGGCATCTCTTCCATAATTTCCTGGGCTAACGCGTTCATATCGTCGCCTATGAGAGCGGAAGCGCAGGTCTGATAAATAGTCATTCTCTTTATGTGAGGGAAGGCCTTAAAAGCCTCCAGAATGCTTTTTCTTAATTGGTCTTCAGCCCCGAATACTACATGTTTTTCTTTCATATCTGAAGCGAAGGTATATTTCAACTGAAAATTACCATCGTCACTGATATAGCGTTTGGTCTGCCAGGTGTCATAAGTACAGCCGACCGGGCCGTGGCAGAGGTGGATCACATCCTTCATCGGGGTACCGATAACGTGTTTGGCTCCACAGAAGGCGCAACCACGTTCGGAGATACTACCGGGGATGGTATTGAGGTAGCCTAGGGGAAGGCAGAATGAAAGATCCTCGCCCTCGGCTTTAACCACGGCATGCTTTTCTCTTTCAGGTATGCATTCGCTACATTTAAATAAATGGTAAGGCATGAATATTGACTCCTTTGGGCTAGGTGAGAGCTTTGGTACCAGTTTCTCCGGTGCGTATCCTGAGGGCGTTTTCAACTGGGCAGACGATAAGTTTTCCATCGCCGATCTGCCCAGTCTGGTTGACTTTTAAAATAGTGTTTACCACCGCATCCAAGCTTGAAGAAGACACAACGATGAAAAGTAGGCGCTTGGGCACGTATTTCATGTTCCTGAACTCAGATTGGCCGAGAACTTTTGGGTTTATTTCAACGGATACCTCGCTCGCAATACCGCATTGTTTACCCCGGCCGAAAACGGAGCAGACGCTTAAAGCGGGGAAGCCAAGGCGGTCGAGAGCTTTTTTGGTAGCCCGCATCTTATTAGGTCGGATAATGGCTATAATTTCTTTCATTGTTTCGCCTTATAGCCCTTCAATACCGGTACGAATAGTCACGATTCTTTCCACCGGAGTTATAAATATTTTCCCGTCACCGAAATTACCTGTTCTAGCTTTTTGCTGAATAATTTCCATTACTTTATCAACATTTTCATCTTCAATCACCATGATGAGCATATTTTTTGGTAGTTCATCATAGTGGACGGTGCCAACATCCAGTCCTTTTTGCTTGCCGCGGCCGAAGACTTGAACTTTTGTCATGGAAACGAACCCCGATTCGGCGAGACTGTCTACAATTAACTCAGTACTCTCTGGCCGGACTACCGCTCTGACCATTTTCATGCTGCTGCTCCTTTACGGTTAATCACTGATTCCATATTTCACAACCATAGATTCAAGTTGATCCATGGATAGTGGTTGGGGGATAACAAAATTTTTATTGTCTATTATCTTTTTCGCCAATAGACTGTATTCGTTAGCCTGGTTCTCGGTCGCGTCAAATTCGGTAACGGTCTTTTTGTTGAATTCGGCTTTTTGAACTATGTTGTCGCGAGGTACGAAATGGATCATCTGGGTACCGATAGCTGAGGTGAATTCATCAAGGAATTCCCTCTCTCTATCTACGTTGCGGCTGTTACAGATAACACCACCTAGACGAACGCCGCTCTGTTTGGCATATTTCAAAAGGCCTTTGCAGATGTTATTGGCTGCGTAAATAGCCATCATTTCACCAGAAGCTACAATATAAACTTCCTGGGCCTTGCCATCGCGGATAGGCATAGCAAATCCACCGCAGACTACATCGCCTAGAACATCAAAAAAGACAAAATCTAGATCATCAGTATAAGCTCCCTGCTGTTCCATAAGATCAATAGCTGTAATAACTCCCCGACCGGCGCAACCCACTCCGGGCTCAGGTCCACCAGATTCAACACAGAGAATATCCTGGTAACCTTTTTTCACAACCTTATCCAAGGTGACTTTTTCAGCGCCCAAAGTGCGTAATGTATCCATAAGGGTTTCTTGAGGTTTGCCGCCGAGTATGAGGCGAGTTGAGTCCGCCTTGGGGTCGCAACCGTGAATAAAAACTTTTTTGCCGTGGAAATGAGCCATGGCGGCGGCTGTATTCTGGGTTGTAGTGGACTTACCGATTCCACCCTTACCATAAACAGCAATTTTGCGTGGCATGTTTGTTTCTCCTATCTTGCCAGTGATTCTGGTCTGTCGTTTTGAGACTTATAAGCGGACCTCCGCGTTTAGAAGCGAGGTCAGGCATCGTAATATCGTCATTTATGTGTTAAGCAGGAAGTATGCCAAAACTTTATTATATAATATATTGTTTGAATACAATATGTTATAATAATAAATGAGGGCAGCGTTTTTATGAATGTTCGCTAAAGCGTAAAATATCATAATATAAAGTACCTGATAGTACTTAAATATAAATATCCTGTAAATACAAGTAATTTTCGGATTAAAAGTGAGCTTATTGAAGAAGATAACCGAAGAGAAAAAGACTTGGGTCGCCGTAAAAAGTACTAATAAGTACAAAATACTTTTTAAAGATCCGCGTGACCTTAAATATTTTCAATAATTAGTTGGCGGCATGGTTTTTGCTACATTTTTATTACTTAAGTAGAGTTCTTTCGATTTTTTAGACAATCTGATCTAAGGAGAAATATTATGGCGGAGTTATCTGATAGCTCTTCTATTGCAGTTTTTTTCAATGCCCAAAAACTTTTGGCTGGGCCGTCTACTGCGACCGAAGTTGTTATATATTCAAGGGGTGATAGGGAGTGGTTACCAGCCGCTCAATATACTTTTAATTTAGTTGGTTGTAATAAGTTAGCCCAGTTCCATGAAAGACTAGGCGCCCTTGTAACTAAATTAGGAACTTGCCGTATTATTATCGGTGCTAGGGATAATGGTGTATCTTATAGTATTCTTAATAAATTAGATTTTAATATATGCCAACTAGATTTGTTTGAGGTTAACAGCTTGGAATATGTGAGAACCAGAGTTTTAAACGCGCTCAAAAAAGCTGCAGCTGAAAAAGATGGTCCTGTTGTTACTTTTATTAAAGAACTATCTCCAGGACATTTTTTTCTTGATCTTACTGAAGCTAAACAGCAATGGCCCCAGTTTACTTCACGGGGAGTCTTGTCAGATTTTTTTGAAAGCACCATCTTTGAAGAACTGAGCCTAAAGTGCGATCATACACCAAGATGGCTTAATGATTTTATAGCTCTAGCAAAATTGGGCTTACGGCAAGAAAAACAGGCTGATGGGGTTCTACATCTAATTATTTATCATTTACCAGGGCATAATCCGGCTGAACTCACCGGGGTGAAATGGTTCGCCCCGGGCTCATGCTCTTGCGGCAACTAAAAATAATTATAGGAAAGCGAAGTTATTTTTTCTCTTTAACTTTAGGATACATTTCTACGCCGCGCAGGTGGTGAAAATTTTCTCGTAGTTTTTGGAACATGGCGTAAACTAGAGGAATGACTACGATGCCCAAAATCGAGGCGCTAAGCATACCCCCGAATACGGCCACCGATACGTTTTGACGACTTTGAGCTCCGGGGCCGGTGGCCACAAGTAAAGGCAGCAAACCGGCTAAAAAAGCGGTTGAGGTCATCATGACCGCCCGGAATCGGAGTTGGGCTCCTTCGGCCGCCGCTTCTTTGATAGTCCGGCCGTTCTCCCGGGCTCCTTTAGCGAACTCCACAATCAGAATGGCATTTTTACTGGCTAGGGCGATTAGAGTCACCAGGCCAATCTGAACGTAGATACCGATGGACTGGCCGCTAATCTTTACCGCCAGCGTAGAACCATAAAGAGCAGCGGAGATAGAGAAAATGACCCCGATAGGAATAGTCCAGCTTTCATATAGGGCTACTAGAAAAAGATAGGCGAAGAGCAGGGAGAGGGCGAAGAGATAAACCGTTTGACCGGATGATTTTTTTTCCTGTAAAGTGCTGCCCGTCCATTCAAATCCGTAACCGGAGGGAAGGTGGTCGGAAATACCTTCCATGACCGAGATAGCCTCACTAGAGCCTAGGCCTGGTTGGGAGTTGCCCTGAATAAGAATGCTGCGGGTGTTATTGTAACGAGTGATATTGTTGGGTGCGGTAGTGACGTGGCCATGTATGATCGAGCTTAGGGGTACCATAGTTCCAGTTTTGGAGCGGACATGTAGATTGTAGACGTCATCTAGATTGCGTCGCTGGTTTGCTTCAGCCATGAGATTAACCTGAAAAGTACGACCTTGTTGGTTGAAATCATTAACGTAATACCCTCCCAGATAAACTTGCATGGCCCGAAAGATATCGGCTGCGTCTACCCCCAGGGTCTCGATTTTGTCGCGATCTAGAGTAATGTTTACTATGGGGGTGGCGGTATTAAAAAAGGTCATAACGAACATGATGCGGGGATCACTCATGGCCGTACCCATGACTTTAAAGCCAACTTGTTCAAAGTCTAGAAAAGGCCGCCCCTCGAAATCTAGCAGTTGGTATTCAAAACCACCGACTGAACCCAAGCCTATAATAGACGGCAGAGAGAAAGAATAGGCTGTGCCTTCAACTAGACCGGCTAGGCTTCGATTGGCCTGAAGCTGAATGTTGGCCAGAGATTTTTCTTTGGTCTTGCGATATTTATAGTCCTCAAGCGTGACGAACATAAAAGCTGCATTGTTTTGTTTGGCTCGGTTGATTATGTTCATACCTACCACTGCCATAGTATTGCGGATACCGGGGATTTCACGTAGTTGAGCTTCCGCTTTTAGGGCCATAGTCTTAGTCTTATCCAGAGAGCTACCTTCTGGGGTACCTAATTGCACTAAAATAGCTCCCATGTCTTCATCCGGTAGAAAACCGGAAGGGGTTACCTGCATGATAACGAAAGAGCAGAGCAGAAAAACTGCTACCAGCACTAACCCAAAGATGGAGCGATGCAATAGAATAGTCACCAGGTGGACATATTTGTTGCGGAAGCCGTCCATGAAGGTCCGGAAATAGCGGACTACGAAATTAGGTTGGAGTTGGCTCAAGTTCGATTTCAGAAAAACTGCGCAGAGAGCTGGAGACAGAGTCAGGGCGTTAATGGCTGAAATAAGGGTGGCAATAGAAATGGTTACTGCAAATTGTTGGTACAGTTTGCCGGAGACGCCGGGGATGAAAGCTACCGGGGTGAAGACCGACAAAAGCACCATAGTAATGGCAACAATGGGTCCGGTTATTTCTTCCATGGCCTTAATACTAGCTTCTCGAGGGGGGAGTTTTTCATGTTCCATAATGCGTTCGACATTTTCTACCACCACAATG
>LQAA01000037.1 GCA_001577715.1 Candidatus Adiutrix intracellularis
TATAGAGGAACGGACGAAGGTAGTGGCATCAAAAACCGTGTCATAGGCCATGCCTGACGGGAAACGTCGACTCATTTCCTCAATAGTTGCGTTCAGATTGTTAACAACGGCTACGGCGTTAGAACCGGCCGACTGGCTAACCATAACACCTGAGGCGGGATGACCGTTGTAATAACTCGCGACGTCGTAGGCCCGGGCTCCCAGTTCGATTTGGGCAATGTCTTTCAAACGTAAAAGACTACCTCCCTCGCCAATACGAATGACGATATCGCCGAATTCCTGAGTGGTGACTAGGCGGCCCTGAGTATTGAGGTTAAAATGGAGTTCCTGTCTGCCGTTGGTGGGGGGCGCTCCGATTTCACCTACTGCCGCCTGGATGTTTTGGTTATTTAGAGCGCTAATAACATCGTTGGGGGAAATACCGAGCTTTGCCATACGGGCCGGGTCCAGCCAGGCCCACATACTGTAAGGATTGCCAAAATTCTGTACGCTACCTACCCCTGGAATACGGGAGATAATATCCACCACATTGGTTGTGACCCAGTTGTCTAGAGTCAGCTTATCGATACTACCGTCGGGGGAAAAAAAGGCGAAAATCTTGAGCATGCTCGAGGAGCTTTTATCAACGTTGACACCGATGCGGGTGACTTCCGACGGCAGTGAAGACTCAACTTTTTTTAGACGATTCTGGACATTGATCATGTTCATGTCTGGGTTAGTACCAATCTCAAAAGTAACGGTTAAATTGTAACTACCGTTGCCCGACGACTGGCTAGACATATAAAGCATTTTATCAACGCCGTTGACGGCTTCTTCAATAGGCTGAGCTACCGAGTTTTCCAGAGTTTCAGCGCTGGCTCCGGGGTAAGTAGCCTGCACGTTAACCTGAGGTGGAACGATGTTAGGAAACTGGGTCACTGGTATGTTAATTAAAGCTAAGAGGCCAGCGATGCTGATGACTAAAGAGACCACCACTGCAAAGCGCGGCCGGTCAATAAAGATTTTAGAGATCATTTAGGAGCCTCGGTTTGCTTAGAAGAAGCGGTATCGGTTTCTTCGGGTGTGGCTAGACGGATGGGGGCGCCAGCGAGCAGAGTGGAACCGCCGGCTAAAAGACCCTTAGCGATAAATTTTTCGCCTTCTGTTAGACCGTCTTTAATGAAATAGTCTTGATCTGTCTCACCACTATCTAGGGTCACACGTCGGGCTTCAGCGACTAGGGTCGACGGGGCATCGGGTGAAACTCCAAGAGCGGTTGGGACTTCTTTGGGGACGAGGACGTAATTGCCATTGGGATCGGTTAATACCGCTCCTTTAGGCACCAGAATACGCCGGTCGGGGACGATCCGTTCTATTATTGCGGTGACGATTTGGCCGGGTTTAAGTTGGTGATTGGGGTTTTCAAATTTGGCTTTAAACTTAATAGTGTCGGTCTGGGGATCGACTGAGGGAGCTATGTATGTGAAGCTCCCGGGTCGGCTGTAATAGAGATCGGGTGTCAGGCGAAGTCGGACCTGCCAATTGTTGAGATTCCACAATTGGGGCTCAGGACCGTTTTCCTGGGTGACGACGACTCGGTCGGAAATGCCGAAAGTTACCAGAATCGGATCTAGCGAGACTACCCGGGCCAGCACCTCGCTGTTCAGACCTAAAAGAACACCTATGGAATAGGGTGTATCGCTGAGGATACCGTCAAAAGGGGCTTTGATGGCAGTATAGTCTAGATTTAAGCGGGCCAGGACTTCCTGAGACTGGGCATTTTTGAATCCGGCCTTGGCCACTTCAAAGGTGGCCTTACTTCGGTCGTAATCGCTTTTGGGTGAAGTATTTTTCTTATAGAGGTCGCTGATGCGGATGAAATCTAGCTGGGCCAGATTCATTTGAGCCTGGGCCGAAAGTAGGCCGGCCTGGGCGCTGTCTAGAGCGGCTTGATACTGATCCGGCTCAATTTGGAAGATAATTTGATCTTTTTTGACTAAATCACCGTCGTTAAAATTTTTGGCGACTAGAAAACCACTGACCCGGGCTTTGAGATCTACGCTCTGATCGGCCTCCACTTGGGCTACGTATTCATGAGTTTCAGATATTTCCTGCATTTTAGCCGTGCCTAAAATAACGGTTTGGGCCGGGGGGGTGGGCAGGATATTCCGGCGGAATCCCAGAAGAATGAACAGAGCGGTTAAAAATGCTATACCTATAGGTATAGCTACGTAAAGAGGGTTAAAGCCGCTTTTAAATTTGAATCTGAATTTTTTTAAGTCAAACATATTACATCCTTAAGGAATATAAAATATTGGTATCCTAGTCCGGGTAAGAAGGGAGACCGCAAAAAATAAGACGCCAATTTAAGCGCTTATTTATTATACTATAGTTTCCGAGGAAAAAGGAAGTTGGTTGCTTTTAAGTCGTCTTTTGAGGTATTATAAATTAAAAATTGGAGGAGTCGGTTATAAACAGAATCAAGCTTAGGTTGCTAACGGAGCTAGGCGCCTAATAATGGCGGCTAAACTTCTGCCTAAGGGTGAGCCCGTAAAAAATTAGGCTGTTGCTCTCCTGCTTCTAGCCGTTTCAGCGACGCTGACTTTGGGAGTGGGGTAGCCGAGTCAAAAATACATTTTATGGTGGCTCATTTCCCCGGAGGGCGGGCTTATCTAGCCGGAGTCGCAATCTAACCTGTCCTAAATACTACCATTTGCTAAAAGTCTTCACCTGGACCTTCGGCGAGGCTGGAGTTCTAGTGGCGAAAATCAGCATCGAAATCTTACCTATAGATATAGATAACTACTTTTATCAACTGGTGCGATCAGGTAGTGGACGGGCAGAAACTGTTAGATTACCTCAACCCCACTACCACTGCCACTCTGCGCTGAAGTAGTCGCTATCGTTCGGACAATGTCTCTTTCATCCTCTGGCTAGCGGCCCTTTCCATTAAGTTAGAAGCTCTGGAACGCTTAGTTTTTTTTCGGGTGACTACGGACTGGATAGATATTTTATTGAAGTGGTCGAGGCCGTTCGCATATTCGTTCTAGAATTAGAACCTTTTAAGGACCAGATGAGTTTTTTGGCCGACTTGGATAAAAAAGGAGCTGTTTTTTCTTCTTAAGTCTGTTCTTTTGGAAATCAACTAGCTTGACCAGGGTATGACTATTTTCTGGATGGTCTTGGAAAGCGGTGCCGCCGTTACTTTTGCTTTCATATTTTTTCAGGATTATCAGAAATACTTTGAGTTAAAATTTTTGTGGAATAAAATAATTAGCTGACGCGACAAAACTATAACCAGGAATCTGGCCCGTTTAGTGGCCGAGGAGCCAGGCTGAGTTTGCTCGTATTAGTCGGTGTTAGTTATAGAGTTGGAATGTATGGTCTTTTGGCTTTTTTAGTTGCACAAAGATAGAAGGGCAGGTAATTATGAGGACTAGGTGGTTTAAAAAAAAAGTTATTTTGGGGCTGTTAGCTTTTATTTTGGCCGGATTTTTA
>LQAA01000038.1:0-8104 GCA_001577715.1 Candidatus Adiutrix intracellularis
ATTTCCCCGGAGGGCGGGCTTATCTAGCCGGAGTCGCAATCTAACCTGTCCTAAATATTACCATTTGCTAAAAGTCTTCACCTGGACCTTCGGCGAGGCTGGAGTTCTAGTGGCGAAAATCAGTATCGAAATCTTACCTATAGATATAGATAACTACTTTTATCAACTGGTGCGATCAGGTAGTGGACGGGCAGAAACTGTTAGATTACCTCAACCCCACTACCACTACTACTCTGCGCTGAAGTAGTCGCTATCGTTCGGACAATGTCTCTTTCATCCTCTGGCTAGCGGCCCTTTCCATTAAGTTAGAAGCTCTGGAACGCTTAGTTTTTTTTCGGGTGACTACGGACTGGATAGATATTTTATTGAAGTGGTCGAGGCCGTTCGCATATTCGTTCTAGAATT
The DNA here is from genome assembly GCA_001577715.1 of Candidatus Adiutrix intracellularis. GTDB lineage: Bacteria > Desulfobacterota > Desulfarculia > Adiutricales > Adiutricaceae > Adiutrix > Adiutrix intracellularis. The sequence goes on from LQAA01000038.1 coordinate 406, forward strand.
AGAACCTTTTAAGGACCAGATGAGTTTTTTGGCCGACTTGGATAAAAAAGGAGCTGTTTTTTCTTCTTAAGTCTGTTCTTTTGGAAATAAACTAGCTTGACCAGGGTATGACTATTTTCTGGATGGTCTTGGAAAGCGGTGCCGCCGTTACTTTTGCTTTCATATTTTTTCAGGATTATCAGAAATACTTTGAGTTAAAATTTTTGTGGAATAAAATAATTAGCTGACGCGACAAAACTATAACCAGGAATCTGGCCCGTTTAGTGGCCGAGGAGCCAGGCTGAGTTTGCTCGTATTAGTCGGTGTTAGTTATAGAGTTGGAATGTATGGTCTTTTGGCTTTTTTAGTTGCACAAAGATAGAAGGTCAGGTAATTATGAGGACTGGGCGGTTTAAAAAAAAAGTTATTTTGGGGCTGTTAGCTTTTATTTTGGCCGGATTTTTAGGCTCGGGGAGGCAGGCGCCTGCTGCTCCAGTTCCTGACCCCTGGTCTCCTGAGCGGGTGTTACAGGGCTTGAGTGGACGTTATTGCCGGTTGAACGCTTTTACGGCTGCCTACCGTCGCGTGGCCAGCACCCCAGCTATGGAACAGGTTTTTAAAAGCAGCTCCCATCAGGTGGCTACAGGGATAATTTACTGGGCGCGTCCAGATCGCTTGAAATTAGAACAGGTCTCGCCCCAGCCCGAACTTATAGTTACCGATGGCTCAATCGTTTGGTGGCATCTTCTGGGTGAACATTTGGTTTATCGTTACCGTAATGTAGATGTGGCCAATGAACTTAAACCTTTGTTAGTATTTTTAAGTGGACTTGACTCTCTGAGCCGCGATTTTTCGGCCATCGTTGCGCCCCTCGACTCGACTCGACCCAACCAGCACGGCCTTTACCTTAACCCCAAAGTAGCCGACGAAAGCCGGGGTCAGTTAACTCTTTGGTGTGACGAAACCTTTGCCTTAACCGGCTTCCGTCTAGCTTCTGTCACCGGTGAAACTTCGGATTTTTTTTTAACTAGTCTTAAGGAAAATCCGTCACTGAAACCTGCAACTTTCACTTTTCAGGTTCCGGACGCTACCGAAGTGATCGATGAAGAGGAGCAATAATGACGGAAAAACCGATCCTAGTTGGGGATTTTAATTTAAGGGAAATAGAAGAGTTAAAGGTTCTAGCCCGTCGCCGGAAGGCTCTGGTTCTGGCCCATTATTATTGCCCCCCGGCAGTACAAGAGGTGGCTAATTTTGTGGGTGATTCACTGGGTCTATCTCAGACGGCCGCCGCCAGTCCAGTCGAAGTTATTATTTTTGCCGGAGTGCATTTCATGGCTGAGACGGCTAGTATTCTGTGCCCCGAGAAAAAGGTGGTGCTGGTTAACCCCGAGGCCGGTTGCCCTATGGCCGACATGATAACTTATAAAGGATTAGCTGCTAGAAAAATGGAGTTACCGGGTGCGGCGGTACTGACCTATGTCAACTCCCCGGCCGCCGTTAAGACTTTAAGCGATATGTGCTGCACCTCAGCTAATGTAGTGCCAGTTCTGAAATCAATACCGGCTAAAACTGTTTTAATGACTCCCGATCAAAATCTAGCCGCCTTTGCTCAGAAATTAGTACCCGAAAAAAAAATTATTTCTTGGGACGGCTTTTGCCCCACCCATCACCGTCTCAGCCAGCGGATATTGAATGGCCTTAAGGTTAAATATCCGGAGGCTCTGGTAGCCGCCCATCCCGAATGTCGGCCAGAGGTTCTAGCAACAGCGGATTTTATTGGTTCCACCAGTGCAATCATTAAATATACTAAGGGTGAGACGACTCGCGAATTTATAATTCTTACTGAACAGGGGATAGGGCATTGTTTGCGGCTTGACCGCCCGGACGCGGTGTTTCATTTTCCGGAGGGAATGATCTGCCCCAATATGAAAAAAAATACCCTGGCTGATCTGCGTCGAGCTCTGGAAACCCTTAGCCCTGAAGTGCGAGTTTCCGCTGAAATCCGTCGGGCGGCTTTGGCACCGATTGAAAAGATGCTACGGATTACTTAAAGAGATTAGCTTGGCCGCTAGGCAGTTTTGGGGTATAATATGTTCAAGTAAAATATTTCCGAGGTAGAGTAATGGCCGCTAAAGGCCGCTTCACCATAGATAGCCTTGAGTTAACTGATATCGTGGGCCGCTTACTTTTGGTCGGGTTTGAAGGCCATGATTTTGCAGAAGTAGAGAAACTTTTGGTCGAGGTGCGACCGGCTGGGCTAATTTTCTTTCGACGTAACTATCCGGAGACAGGTGGGGTTACTGAACTGAGTGCCTTTATTGGTCGAGCCCGAGCTCTAACTTTGGAAATAACCGGTCGCCGCCTTTTAGTTGCTATCGATCATGAGGGCGGGGCAATTCAAAGGCTTCCGGCTCCCTTTACCCGCTTGCCGGCGGCCCGGGAGACAGCTTTAAACGGCGGGGTACTTGCTGCGGTTGAATGGGCTGCTATAGGGGCTCGTGAATTGGTTGCGGTGGGGTTTAATTTTAATTTGGCTCCAGTGGTGGATGTAGCTAATGTCGCAGGTGGTTTTATCGGCGATCGGGCTTTCAGTAGTGAACCGGAAATGGTAGCGACCTGGGCCGCCGCGGTTCTGGCTACCTTTCGCCAGTTCGGCATTCTGGGAGCGGCTAAGCACTTTCCCGGCCTAGGTGCGGCCCAGTTAGATCCGCACCACGAAATGCCAGTTATTTTGGTAGATTCAGAGCGTTTGACCGCCGTGGATTTGCTGCCCTATCGTACCTTAGCCGCTAATCCCGACTTGATGGCGGTTATGACCGCTCATGCCTTCTACCCGGCCCTAGATGCCCATAATCCGGCAACTTTTTCCCGGGAGATAGTGGGGTTGCTCAAAAATGAAATGAACTTCGCCGGAGCTGTTCTAACCGACGATTTGGAAATGGGAGCGGTAGTTAAAAATTACCTCCCGGGAGAGGCTGCCGTGGCTGCCGTGGTCGCCGGACATGATCTAGCCCTAATCTGCCGAGGTCGAGATTATCTTGATGAGTGCCGTTTGGCCTTAGCTGAGGCCTTACGTTCTGGCATCCTGCCCCCCGGACGGCTGGCCGATGCCTTAGCTCGCACGGAAACTCTAACCCGGCATCTAGCCAGATACGAGAACTTTCTGGAAAGCGAATAAATTTGAACTATGATCAATGGTTATACTCAGCACACCTATTTTATCCAGTTCGATCTATGGAAAAAATAGGCATTTTTTACAACCAGAATGACAATCCTTTTCCAAGGAAGGATCGTCTGGTCGTTACCTACGAATCTGAATTTCTAGGTTATGGAGGGTATTTTAACCAATATAACTTATTAACTCTAAAAAGTTATCAGTTATTATAGGTGCAACTCTTGACTCCAAGAATTCTAACTATGTTGAGTAGAAATCAAAAACCGGTGGGCTTGAACTAGGTTTCGGTTTCTTTATTCTGATTGAGGATATCACTATGTCGCCTTAGTGTTCTAAGTGTGGAATCTATTGGGGGCTGGAAATTCTGATTATAATTTAGCTGGAGAAATATCGGGGTCGGGGTTTCGTCTTTTTACAGAATAAAAAAGTCTCTACCTGGGCTACAGATTGACTTTGGGCTGATTGAAAAACTAGGAGATAAGGAACGGAACCTAAAATGACCTTGTTTTATAACAGCGCCTGGAAGCTAGATGGGCACTTGAGCCGTTGGTTGGTGGCTGTGATTCTGGCCCCGCCCATAATTTACAGTATGATGACGGAACAGTACCTTGTTTTTTACGGGATGATGCTTGTCATCGGTGGTCTGACTTGGTGGGAATTCAGTCGTAATCTTTTCGGCGCTGAGCGCCTTGGGCTCCTGACTCTGGCTCAGGCCGGCTGGCTGGCTGTGGCCACGGGGGCTTTTTTTTACGGCCCCTCCGGCCAGTCGCTGGGATTAGTTCTGGCTCTGGCCCTTGGGGCCGGCTACACTATGTGGATATTGGAAGAAGAAAGCGGGCCGGTAGTTCTGAATCTTTTGGGTCGTTTCGCTCTGGGCCAACTTTACCTCAGCTTTCTCCTATCATTTTTTCTACTGTTAAAAAAAGCTGACTCTGGGGGGCGCTGGCTCGTATATGTTCTCATTGTTACCGTGGTTGCTGATACCGCCGCTTTTTATATCGGCCGTAAACTGGGTGGACCTAAATTATGGTCTAAGATCAGCCCCAATAAAACTGTCTCTGGTCTTCTGGGCGGCGCAGCGTTCGCTTTGCTTGTCTCTATCGCCTGTACCCTATTTTTAAACTCTGACCCCGTTACTTTAGCCAGTCTAGGCCTTTTTCTCGGTTTTTGGGGTGTAGTGGGCGATCTATTTGAGTCGACTATCAAAAGAGCTCTGAGTATCAAAGACTCTTCCAGTCTGCTTTTGGGGCACGGCGGCTTCTGGGATCGACTGGATTCGATTCTGTTCAATATTGTTCCGGTTTATGTCCTGGCTGACTTTATGATGAATTAACCCTAGATAATGAGCGAGGGCGTCATGAGTGAAGAATTTGTAGTGAATGACAAACGACTTTTTAACCAGAACGGCCAGATTAAGACTGAAATGGACGTTGAACCTGTTAATGAGCCTATCACCGAATCTACCGGCGGGTCGGACGGCAAAATTGCCTCCGCCTTTTTACCCCCGGCTAACCTACCCAGTCTACTTCTGGGACTAGCCACTTCGGCTTTACTACATTTAGGTGAGACTCCGGATTCGAGTCAACTATCTCAGGGTATAAATCTGCCGGCGGCTAAGCAGGCTATTGACTTACTAGCGTTGCTGGAAATCAAGACCAGAGGGAATCTGGATAAGGAAGAGGAAGCTCTTTTGCGAACCCTTCTTTACGACTTGCGGCTAAAATACGTCAAGGCTAGCAAGTAATTAAAGATGAAAGGATATTTTAAAGATGAAACAAGCTTTATTCCGGGCCAACGCTTTTGCCTTATTGTTTATTCTGGCCGCTGCCGTGGCGGCGGCGGCCGACCAGCCCGCCTCGGGCATCTCTGAGAGTGTTCCCCTGGTGGCCATGCCCTCCTTTGCTCCGGTGGTGGAAAAGGCTGAGGCGGCGGTGGTGAATATTTCTACTACCAAGGTGGTCAAGGGCCGCATTCGGAGCCGTTTTGGCTTGCCCGACGGTCTGCAAGGTCGCGGCGATCTCCTTGATCGTTTTTTCGGTGATCAAGGGCTTGGCGACGATGGAGGTCATAAGGAGCATTCCATGGGCACCGGCTTCATCATTGATTCCGCTGGCTACATTATCACCAATAATCATGTGGTGGAGGGAGCGGACACTATCAAAGTCAAACTTTCAAGGGGCGAGGAGATCGACGCCGAAATAATTGGTCGCGATCCTAAAACCGACTTGGGGTTAATTAAGTTGAAAAAAGCCGGAATTTATCCGTTTCTGGCCCTAGGTAGTTCCCGCAAAGTTAAAATCGGTGATTGGGTAGTAGCCATCGGTAACCCCTTTGGTTTTGATCATACCGTCACCTCCGGCATTCTTTCCGCCCGCAACCGCCGAGGTATTGGGGGTGTGCCCGGTCGCTATGAAGACTATCTGCAGACCGACGCTGCCATCAATTTAGGTAATTCCGGTGGGCCACTTTTGAACCTAGCTGGTGAAGTCATCGGTATTAACACGGCCATTATCTCCAGCGGCTCTGGCGGTATTACTGGTATCAGCTTTGCAATTCCTACTGATCTAGCTAAAGGGGTAGTGGCTCAGCTCAAAGAAAAAGGCCGAGTAGTGCGCGGTTGGATAGGCGTTATTATTCAGAAAGTTACCCTGGATTTGGCTCGGAGCTACGGTCTTGGTGAACCTAGTGGGGCTCTTATCGGCGATATTGACCCCGATGGACCAGCAATGGAGGCCAAGATTCAGCGTGGGGATATTATTCTTAAATTTGATGGACAGAATATTGCTGATTGGCAGGATTTACCCCTTATTGTGGCTAATACCACAGTGGGGAAAAAGGTTAAAATTCTGATCTGGCGCGAAAGTAAAGAGATAACTTTGGATCTAACCGTAGTTGAATTTAGGGAAGACCCAATCGATAGCGGTTCTAGTGGAACGACTGACGCAGGCGTCTTAGGTTTGACGATCAAGGAGATTACTCCGGAAATAACTAGTCGCCTTAATCTTGTCGAGCGAAACGGCTTGTATATAGCGGAACTGGAAAATGATTCCCCAGCGGCTGAATCTGGATTACAGGCAGGTGACGTACTTATGGAAGTGGATAACCGGAAAGTTAAAACTCAAGCCGACTACCAAAAAGCTGTGCGAGCCAAAAAAAAGGGTGACATTCTGCGTTTTCTGGTTCAACGGGGTGGCAACACCATGTTTTTCACCGTTACTGTCCCGTGATTAGGGAGGCTCCGGCCAAAGTTAACCTGTATCTTAAAGTTCTGGGCCGTCGCCCTGATGGCTGGCATGAGTTGGATTCGGTTATGGCCAGGCTAACCCTGGCTGACCGAATTGAGCTAGATTTAGGGGCGGTCGCTGACAGTCTAACGGCCGTGACCAACCTTCCCGGGGGGCTTCCGCCCGATTTTTTCGGGCCAAATAACCTGGCTTTAAAAGCGGTGCGGCTTTTTCGAGAGTGGCGAGGCTGGCCGGGGCCGACGGCGATTTTTATCGAAAAAAATATCCCTTGGGGGGCAGGTCTCGGCGGGGGCTCATCTGACGGTGCGGCGGTTCTAATCGCCTTAAACCAAGCCGCTCCGGAACCTTTACCGGCTAAGCGGATCTCCGAGTTAGGATTGGCTTTGGGCTCGGATGTCCCATTCTTTTTAGCTACGGCCCCCCTTCTCCGGGCTGCCGGGGTAGGGGAAAGATTAGGACCAGCGCCAACTTCCTTTTGCCGCTTTCCGGGGCCGGAAAATATTATTGGTCAAACCGAGTTTCGAACTAGCCACAGCTAGGGTCTTTAAAAAATTGGCCTTGACAAATGATTCCGCAAATAATAGTCTTGGTCGGTTACTCGAACCAGTGCCTGGTTGGAACGATTTATTGGTTCCCGCCCTCTCTTTAGCCCCGGTCCTGACGGAAATAACCCGCTTTCTAGCTTCTTTCCAGTCGGGAACCTGGGGCTTATCGGGTAGCGGTCCAACTTTCTGGCTCGACCGGCCTCAACCCGAGGCGGTCACCTATCTGACCCGGCTCCACCCAGATTGGTGGGTGCGAGAGACCAGCCTGGTCTAAATAAATTATATTGGGGCGTCGTCAAGCGGTTAAGACCCGGGTTTTTGGAGCCCGCATTCGCAGGTTCGAATCCTGCCGCCCCAGCCATTTTTAAGCTTGTCCCCCGGGGATTGTGGTAAATTGCTTTCCCAGGGGTAAATTAATGTCGAAAATTAAGATTGTTATTTTAATAAATTTTGAAAACTATAAGGTACGAAATGTAGCCGTAGGGCTAGTATTTCAGGGTGAGTTTATGCATAACGAAAAAATGTTAATTACCGGTAATTCTAATCCTCTATTGGCTCGGGAGATTGCGGAACATCTAGGGCAGCCTTTGAGTCAGACACAGGTGCGTCGGTTTTCCGACGGTGAAATTTGGGTGGAATTGGGGGAAAATATGCGGGGGCGTGATACTTATGTTATCCAATCCACCTGCAACCCCGTCAATGATAATTTAATGGAACTGCTTTTGATTATAGATGCCCTTAAGCGGGCTTCG